>CADCPV010000079.1 GCA_902803345.1 uncultured Eubacteriales bacterium
AAAAGCGCTTACAGCGGGACAATTGTGTTCAACGGGCGGAAATATACTGTAACACCGGAGAAAAGCTATGGATATGCAGACAAGAACTGGGGACGGGATTTCACCAGCCCTTGGGTCTGGCTTTCATCCAACTGCCTGACCAGTATGCTGACAGGAAAGAAACTGCTCAACAGTGTATTTGACATCGGCGGCGGGCGTCCGAAAATTTATTTCGTCCCGCTGGATCGGCGCCTTCTGGGAGTATTCTATTATGAGGGAAAGGAATACGACTTTAATTTCTCCCACGTATGGCTGCAGGTGAAAACGGAATTCTCATTTGAGGAAAAAGAAACCGAAGTCATCTGGCATGTAAGGCAGGAAAACATCCATGCGGTCATGGAGACGGAGATCCATTGTCTGAAAAAGGATATGCTGTGGGTCAATTATGAAGCTCCTGATGGAACAAAAAAACATAACCGCCTGTGGAATGGCGGAAACGGCTGGGGAACGATTCGCTTGTATGACAAAAAAGGGGAAGACCTTGTCCTGATTGATGAAGTCAGTGCGACTCATGTGGGCTGTGAATACGGGGAATATGACGAAGCCTGATCAGCCCGTAATCATGAAATCTGAAGCTTTCAATTATTAGGAATGAAGGATTGGAAGGAAAAGAAATGACCAGAAGCAATAAACAGCAGAAAATGCTTAACCAAAAAGTGCAGAGAATATGGCAGGCATTCAGAAATGTCGGTCAGGAAAAGCAGACTGGATTAACTGATCACATCTTTTCCTTCCATATAGATGAAGTAGGCGCAGGTTGGGAGTACGTTCATTTTATTCTGGATGACGATGGATTCGGATTCCGCATCAGTTATATCGGTCCGAGCGTAACCGATTTTGTCAAATCCATGACGACTCTGAAGAAAAAAGAATCAAAGGAATTTACCTGGTACGATGAACCGGATGAATATACCTGGATTGTTTCCCGTCTTAATGATATTGTGTATGTTGAGCCACCAATATCTGAAGATGGCTTTTACCTGAAATATGAGTATTTCAAGGATCAAATTCTGGAAGGCTATAAAAATAGTATTTTAGGCTTAGAGTAATTTTTCTAAGAGTCAAATAATCGGGAAAAGCCACCTGCCATCATTACCGGGACAGGCGGCTTTGTGCGTTTGAAAACTTTGAGAATCCCGTATTCTGCATGATGATGAAAGATCGGGCCGATGAGAATAAACAGCGATGGCATCCGATAATGAACAGATGAAGATCGGAATCCTGCCGGTCCTCATTTCTTCGGCAGATTTTCATATTCGTAAACATCGTAAAAATCGGTTTCCCGTTCCCGGCTTTGATCCCATTCAAGGGTTTCGCCATCAGTACGGACGCGGATATATCCGTCACAATAGTCAAAACGGACTTTCGCTCCGAGTTTTGTGAAGTTGAAATATTCATAGCCCTGAATGGCGACGCTTCCGGTAGCAACCGCGAGTTTCGGGGTAACGGCTTTAGCGAAATTTCTGGAATTGGATGTGTTGTGGCCGTGGTGCCCCATTTTCAGAAGATCGACATCCAGCAGTTCCTTTTTGTTTTTGATCAGGTCATTTTCCTTTTCTCTGTATATATCACCGGTGAAAAGTGCGGATATCTTTTTGAAATCCATACGAATGACGATCGAGGCATTGTTGGTGTCCGGAGCGTTGTGATAGAATTGCCCGATGACGTCGGGTGACGGCGAGATCGCCTGCAGATGGACATCACCGATATCCATGCTCCATCCATCACTGACCGTCTCCAGGGGAATGTCCCGGTCTGAGAAGATTTTTTCAAGGATATACGGGTCGTCCCAGCTCGCGTTATAAGTGCCGTTGTAAAATGCCTTGCCGATCTCAAAATGTTCCGGGATCCCGTCAGGTGTGTAGATGCCGCCCGCATGGTCCTCATGTGGGTGAGAGATGAGAAGATAGTCAATTTTTGTCACGCCCAATTGTTTCAGATTCCCGATAAGGACCGGTGCGTAATCCGGCATTCCTGCATCGATCAGCATCAAATCTCCG
>CADCPV010000080.1 GCA_902803345.1 uncultured Eubacteriales bacterium
GCGTAGGTGGGGGTAGTTCAAACCTGAAGCTCCGGGCGTATGATTTCGGTCTCCGCTCTTTCCACAAGACCGCGGAAGGCTTTCGGCTTCTTTCAAAAACCGAAATGCACTGCCTGCCGGAGGCGGGGGATTAAGATTTTCACTGCCTTAAGAGTCCGGTGTAATCCGTCCGGAGAAGCGTCTGCCGCCCGACCGTATAATAGGACACAATCGATCCGAGCATCCTAAGTTCCCCGGTCTTCGCCCGGTAGCAGTCCTGTGCGGTCAGCATGCTGAAATCAACATTTCTGGTCTCCCAGTTTTTCTCCCGGTCCTCATAAATGCTCCGAAGATACAGAAGCTCCAGCCCGAAATCTGACAGTCCGTCAACAAACTGAGACAGTACCCTGCTGTCCAGCATGTTTTTGGAATTCGCCACCAGTTCCCAGTCGTAGAAACCGTCTCCGTCCACCTCAAGATAGGACCCGTTCACGGTATTCTGCGGAATATAATAGACACTTCTCGTCTCATCTGATCCGTCCCATTCGAAGTAGGCAGCACCGTCCTGATACAGGATTTCATGTCCGTTGTACTCAAGACTTAGAACGGTTGTCATCTCCGAATCGAAGCAGCCGTAGAATTCAAGACCGATCCGCGTTTTCTGATCTGCGGTTTCATAGCAGAAAAGGCTGAAACTGCAGTAAAAGCCGGTTCCGGAGAAATTCATGACGGAGAAGGAGCGTCCGGCGGAATAATAATACTCTCCTGTCTCCGGATTAAACTCGTAAATCTCCAGGATCAGATGGTCAAGGGTTCCGTCAGCGCTTGGCTGCTGCGTGAGCCGAAGCGTCAGGACTTCCTTCACGAGGTCGTCGTCGAAATTTGCACGGTCTGCGATAAAGAGTCCGTCCATCTCCTCTTTCGGGATCGGGTCGTAAACAAGAAGTTCGATCGAAGCCGGACAGGAATACGGTTCTGTCGAAATCAGGCCGTATTCCTCGGTCAGTTCTGAGAGGAGCGCCTGCAGAGCCCGATCCTGTTCCTCGGAAAGATCCGGATATTCGGTCTCGGTTTCGGTTACCGGTTCCGTTTCTGTGTCTGTGTCAGTTTCTGTTTCGGTTTCTGATTCTGTTTCAGTCACGGTTTCCGTCTCCGTTTCCGATGAAGAATCCTGCTCCGTTTCACTCCCGGTTTCCGTCGTTTCCTCTGTTTCAGAATCCGTTTCGGTCTCGGTTTCAGACACAGATTCTGTCTCTGTTTCGGTTTTTACCTCTGTCTCTGTTACATGCTCTGTTTCGGTTTCCTTCTCCGGAATGATCTTTTGAAGCAGCGTACAGCCGGAAAACACACCGGAACACAGCAGCATCAATGCTGCTGCCGCCGCTGACAATCTGATACGACAGGTTCTACCGTTTTTCATCTTCATCCTCTTCCCGCAACAGTTCTCTCAGTTTCTCCACAATCTTCACCATTGCATAGGTGTCCAGTTCGCAGTAACGTAGCATTTCCGCCCGAAGCGCCTCTTTTTTCCCGCCTTCAAGCCGCAGAAGTTCCTGGAAAGCATCCGCCGCCTCGCCGCCGCTGTTTACGCCGGAGAGGTTCCGATAATCCAGTGAAGAATCCTCCGGAAACAGCGCGGGAAGAACCGCCTTCAGCGAATAGGAGCCCTGCATCCGCCGGTCATATACCTGCTTTTTCTGAAACAGGGGCATCAAATCGACGATGTGGGCGTGAAGCCGCATCAAAGATTCCTCAAGTTCCGGAAAGCGTACTGCAAGCTCCGCGATCCGCTTCTTTTCATAGGAGGCATTATAGGCCAGAATGCAGGCATTTCCCGGGATATCCCGGACCAGATTCTCCGCGAGTTCCCGCCGCGGATCCGATGCCGGATTCCCGAGGAATTCCCGGTGGAGAAGCTCATTTTCTTCTTCCCCGTGCACCGAATACTGGAAGACGATTGTATCAAAAGGCTTCGTTCCCGGATACTTTGGGACAACCGGCTGGAAAGCCTCAAAGTCGAGGAAATAGAGCGGTTCCCACAGCGACCGGAGAAATTCCTGGATTGCATCCCGATCGGCCTGTAAAGGGCCTTTTTCGAGCTCACAGCGGATCTGGAGCGCCGCCGTAGCAGAAAGTCCGGGGCTGCCCGAAAGTTCTTCAAATCCGACTCTTCCCTGATTATAAAACCGTATCTTGTCTTCCAGCTGTGTACCCGCAAGCTGAAACACGTTAGGGCTCGGAAGATCTTTCCCGCAGAACCCGAAGCAGCTGCAGTCATAGGGCGAGAAACAGCCTTCGGAAAGTCTGCGTCCGGGCTCCCGTTCCTGTGTCATATAGATACGCAGTTTCGCGATTGTATCGCGCACTGCGGGCATTCTCTTCTTCATTTCGCCGGTCAGATCCATTTCATGGAACAGTTTCCCGGGTTCGATTTCTTCCTGAAGCTCATAATCCCGGTTCACATAAAGCACCGCTGCTTTTTTCACGGGGAAGCCGGCCATCCTCAGGACATAATACTGGTAGGAAAGATCCTCCCTCACCGCCGCGCTTATATGGGAGGCGGCTTTGACCATATAAAGCTCCGCTCCGCCGTCCGGGCGAAGCGCCA
>CADCPV010000081.1 GCA_902803345.1 uncultured Eubacteriales bacterium
CTGAGGCAGTGTCGGAATGTGATCTTCTGAATCTGGATCTTCTTGACCAGCCGAGAGTACTGCAGAATATTGCGAAGGCCTACGAAAAGTGCCGCCGTTATGCGGACGCCGAGGACCTTCTGCTTCTTGCGCGCGAATATGCACCGAAGAGCCGCGGCATTCTGTTCCATCTCTGCTCCGTCTCGATCAAGGCCGGAGAACTGCAGGAGGCGCACCGCTATTACGAGGAATTCGAAAAGCGTGCGAAATACGACACGCAGCGTTTTGTCCTGCAGTATCGGATCGCAAAGGCCGAGAACCAGCCCGATGAGGTGCTGATGAAGATCCTTGACAATTTCCGGAAAGAAGAGCCCGATGACCGCTGGATGTTCGAACTGGCGCGCCTTCAGGCCAAAAACGGACTTTTAGAGGAGAGCCGCAGTACCTGTGAGGACATTGACCTTTGGTTTAATTCCGGAAAATACGTCAACATGGCGCATGAGCTTTTAGCCCAGCTGACAGGCGAAGCCTGGACGCCGGAGCCGGAAGAAGAGGAAAAAGCAGAAGAGCCGGCAGCGGAGGAAGAAAAGCCCGCCGAACCCGCGCCTTCGGAGAGGAGAGAGCAGCGGCCCTTTCGCAGCACTCTTTCGGAAGAAGAAATCCTGAATCAGGAAACCCGTGAAATCCCGAACATGAATATTCAGCGTGAATCGGAAGAAATTCCGCCGATTGACTATGATTTTTCGGGCATTTCGGACATGATTGATGAGATCCAGGCGGAGAAGAAGGAACAGGCGCGCACAGAGGAAAGCTTTACGAAGGAAGTGCCTGCGGAAGCACTGGCAGCGGCTGAATCTGCCGCTTCTGACAATGCTCCGGCAGAAGGATTCGATGCCGAACGCGATGCCCTTCTCTATGGGGATACACGCGTGATCCGTGTAGAAGACGAGACGCTTCCGGAAGAACCGGAAAAGCCGGAAGTTCCCGAAGAAGAGGTTCCGGAAATCGTCGAGGCTGAAACGGCAGAAGAGGCCGAGGAAGTGATCCGCTCGGCCTCTGAGCTGAGTGCCGCTTTGAGTCCCGCACGGGAAGCCGCGCTTCAGGCGCTCCGTGCGCGGGAAGAGCAGTCAGCGCTTGAAGAGCGGCGGATTATTTTCGCCGAAGACCTGGTCGTCGAAGATCACAGCGGGAAAGCGCAGACGGAGGAATCCTCCGATGTCGAAAAACCGGCTGCGGAAGGCCCGGAATTCAGTTTCCCGGAGGAAGCCGCGGATGCAGCAGATACGAACCCCGTATCGGATCCGGCTCCTGTTCCGGATTTTTCCGAAGAGAAGGACGAGCATGTCGTATTCCGCGTCGGGCGTGAGGAAAAGCCTCCGGTCAACCCGGATACCGGTATGCTTCCGATTACCGAGGAAGAGGATGACCGGGACATTGCAAACCCGATCTTTATCGATTTCCCGGATGAAGTAATCACAGAGCCGCAGGATGTTGTCGCAAAAGAAGAGGCGGCTGAAGAAGAAACAGATGCGGATGACGATCCTTTCCGGCTTGATCTTCCGCAGGACGATCCGGAGGCGGTGCTTCTTGCAAATGCGGGGCTTTCGGAGGAGCGCGAAACCGTTTCCGATCCGCATGTGAATTTTGACGAGACCGTTCCCGATCGGCAGCGGAAGAGCTTCCGTGAAAATGCGCAGGAGCAGATCAACGCGCTTCAGGACAGCTTTGACCAGACCATCGAAGAGCAGGATGATGTGGAATACATCGTATCCACGATTGCGAAGCGGAAAGCCGACGAGCAGCTTTTCGGCAACCTGCCGCTGGATCCGCCGGTCACGGACCAGATCTGGCATTTTATCGTTTTCGGCGAAACGAATACGCTTTCGTTGGACTGTGCGCGGGAGCACATGAAGGAAATCTCGAACCTGATTCCCAATGCGCCAGGCCGCATGCTGAAGATCAATTCGGACCGGATCGGCAATGCGAATATCGTGAATTCGATCGACCGTTTCCTCGGCAGTATGGTGGTTGTGGAGCAGGCAGGGTCTCTTTCCGACGAGCAGCTTCGGGACTTCGCCAAGATCCTGGATAAGGACGACCGTTCGCTTTTAGTGGTCTTTACCGATACCCGGAACGATGTGATTGAAATGTTCAAACGGATTCCGGAGCTTGCGGAATCGTTCACGGCTGTCTTTGAAGGCCGGATTCTGAATGCGCGTGACCTCGTGAATACCGCAAAGGAATATCTGTACTCGCAAGGCGCAAAATTCTCCCGGGAGGCGGATTCCGTCGTATATGAAAAGGCCCGTGAACTTCTCGGCGCAAAGAAAGGTTACTATAAGAGCGACATGCGTGAATATGCGGAGAAAGCGCTCGGAGTGGCGGAGAAGGGCGGTTTCCTGGGTCTTTCCGGCGGCAAGGTTGACCGCGACGGCTATCTTGTCGTCACCGAGAAGCATCTTCGGAAGGCGGAACGTGCATGAACTGGCTGCTGATTGCGGTACTTGTACTGGTGATTGTGATGGCCGTGGTGGGACTTCACCGCGGCTTTATCAGGTCCGTCTATCCTTTTGTTGCTATGATCGTGACGATTGTGCTCCTGTATTTTCTGGCGCC
>CADCPV010000082.1 GCA_902803345.1 uncultured Eubacteriales bacterium
TCTCTTTCGGGTTCTCGAAGAACTCCTTCGACGGGCCCTGCTCGATAATGTTCCCGCCTTCCATGAAAACGACTTTCGAGGAGACGTTTCGGGCAAACTCCATCTCATGCGTCACAACGAGCATCGTCATGCCTTCCCGGGCAAGCTGGCGCATCACGGTCAGCACTTCTCCGATCAGCTCCGGATCGAGTGCGGAGGTCGGCTCGTCAAAATAGATGATTTCCGGGTTCGTCGCGAGCGCACGCGCAATCGCCACACGCTGCTGCTGTCCGCCGGAAAGCTGGACCGGGTAGCTGTCGATCTTTTCAATCATGCCGACCCGCTGAAGCGCTTCGCAGGCGATCTTCTTCGCCTCCGCTTTCGAAATCTTCCGGGCGGCTGTCAGGCCGAGCGTCACATTCTGGAGAACGGTCTTGTTCAGGAACAGGTTGTAGCTCTGGAACACAAAGGCTGTTTTCTTGCGGATTTCCGCAATTTCCTTCTTATGTGCCGCATGCATGTCATAATGCTTCCCGTCAAAAATCAGTTCTCCCTGATCAGCGGTTTCAAGAAAGTTGATGCAGCGGAGAAGCGTAGTCTTTCCGGAGCCGGAAGGCCCGAGGATCGCAACCACGTCACCCTTGTCCACCGTGAGATCGATGCCACGGAGAACCTGTTCGTTTTCAAAGGCTTTATGGACATTCCGAACTTCAAGCATGCTCATTTTTTCAGCTGTCCTCCCTTCGAATTCAGTACCTTTTCTCCAAGCCGCTGCAGGAAAGTCAGGACCGTACAGAACAGCAGGTAAAGAAGCGCAACTTCACTGTACAGTGCCAGCGATTCGTACACCCGGCCGTTGATCTCCTGCGCCTTCCGGAACATTTCCGTAACGGTGATCGTCGCGGCAAGAGAAGTTTCTTTCAGCATTCCGATGACAGTATTTCCAAGTGCCGGGAAAGCCGTCTTGAATGCCTGCGGGAGAACGATATGGAACATGGTCTGCCAGTAATTCAGGCCGATGCAGTAGCCTGCTTCCACCTGCCCGCGGCTGACGGATTCCAGGGCGCCGCGGATCGTTTCCGCAAGATACGCAGCCTCATTGAAGCCAAGCACGATCACAGCCGCCGGGAAAGCCGGCAGCATGATCCCAAGGGACGGAAGTCCGTAGAACACAAGGTACAGCTGCACTAAAAGCGGTGTGCCGCGCACAATCCAGATGTAGAAGCGGCAGATCTGCCTGAGTACCTTTACATTCGCATACTGAACCATCGCCACAAGTACCGCAAGAACCAGTGCGATTGCAAAGGACAGAATCGTCATCGGAACCGTGGCGGTGGCAGCATAGCGCAGTAGTTTGGGAAGCGAGTCGATCAGGATTCCGACGACCCGCGTAAAACGATCACTCATAAAGAGTCCTTTCGGAAGAAGAAAACTTTATTTTTTCGTAATGTCCATGCCGAAATACTTGTTGCTGATCTCGGCGAGCTTTCCGTTCTTCTGCATCTCTTCGAGGCAGGCATTGACAGCTGCGATAAAGCTCTTGCTGTCGTCACCCTTTTTCGCCGGGCAGACCACTTCTTCACTCGCGACCGTAGCAACAGCCTTGAACTTCGCTTCCGGATGCTCCTTCATATAGTCGTTGAACGAAACGGCTGCATTCAGCGTCGCGTCGATACGGCCCTGTGACAACAGTTCAAAGGTTTCCAGAATGTTGCTGACCGGAGTCACTTCCGCACCCGCTTCCTTGGCGATGTCAGCGTAGCGGCTGGAAATCGTATTTGCTGTTTTCTTTCCCTTCAGGTCCTCAAGGCTCTTGATCTCGTCATTGTCTTCATTGACGATCAGAACCGTATTGACAAATGCATAGGGCTCGGAAAAGTCATATTTCTGTGCACGCTCCTCGGTATAGGCAACACCGTTGAATGCCGCATCAAAACGGCCGGAGTCCACGCCCGCCAGGATCGAATCCCAGTCAGTCTGGTGGAACTTCACTTCAACGCCGAGGTATTCCGCAACGGCCGTTCCGATTTCCACGTCAAAGCCGACCAGATTGTCGTCTTCATCATGATAGGTCCACGGCGCCCAGTCGCCCTCGGTGCCGAGTTCCAGCATGCCTTTTTCCTTAATCCGGGCAAGCAGGTCTTTTTCACTGTTTTTCTTCGTGCAGGCCGCAAGAGACAGAATCATCAGGACGGTCAGGGTCAGGGCAAAAGCCTTTTTCATCATGCTTTTCATTATGTTTTTCTCCTCTCAGCCTTTCTTGGCTATGATCTCCATCAGTTCCAGCCGCTGCTCATCGGTAAAGGAGCAGATATTGGAACTGAGGAGGTTCCGGATCTCCGCATAGGAGGTCTCCCCTTCGTTTCCGGTCAGATATTCAACGGAGACGTTCAGTTCCTTTGCAAGACGCACCAAAACCTGCATGCAGGGCCGTCGCGATCCGTTCACATATCTGGACATGGAGGTTTCATCGACATCACAGAGATGTGCCAGTTCGCGCTGGGTGAATCCGCGTCTTGTCATGATATCATTTAATCTTTCACAAAAATCCATTTTGCCGCAACCTCCTTGACGTTTATTATAGCTTCGATCTAAATAATGTCAAGCGATATTTTTTCACTCCGCGTAAAGTAAAGTGACCCGGGCATCGAAGGCCGGATCAAGATCTGGATTTCGGGATTCAGCCGCGCGGCCGCCTGAAAATTTAGCAGGAAGTCATTCCATTCGGCACTTGACAATGTCTTCCGGTTTTTTGTATACTATCTGCAGATAACTGTCGACCGGGCAGCGCCCGCGTCTGTTTTTCGGATTTTGCAGGAGAAGGAGGAACATCAATGGGCCTGTTATCGAAATTATTTGGAAATGATAAAGAAGCGGAAAAGGCTGCAAAGGATATTGTGAACGGGCTGAATGATCTGTTCGGTTCCGCAGCGGCGCAGGGCGGCCAGAAACCCGCACAGCAGCAGTCCTATCAGCCGGAACAGAGAAGCTATACGGCGCCTGTCCAGGAACAGCCGGTGTATGAGGAAGGTCCGTCCGGGGACTCCTGGGGACCGAATATGCCCGCCGAGCCGAACCAATACAACTACAGCGGAACCTTCGAGCAGTATTTCGACAGCATTTTCTATTCGGAGTTTGCCGGGTACCGGATCGAGAAAGAGCATGTGAACCTGGGCAAACTGCGCATCATCTACACCTTCTACGGTGCTGCAGGAAAGGCGCTGGTTGTGGAAATCATGCCCTCGTCGAGCTCTTCCAAGAAGATCCGCAGCGACTGCCAGAAGACCGGCATTCCCTATCTTCGCTACTACTACGATTATGACGGATGGTGGAACACCCGCTCGTATGTAACACGCCGCACCCGGGATGCACTTTCCTGGGGCTGATCCCCGGAATCAGGCGGAAGAGGAACGCGTTTTCGCGCCTGCGGCGGGTCCGGCAGGGATGATCAGAAAAAGGCTTCGCAGGCAGCCCGTCCCTGTACGATCTGGTACAGCCCGGAATTTTCCGGGATTTAAGGATTTCTTCTTTCCGCTTTTTTCAACGCTGTCCGGCAGACTGCATCAGCCGTGATCCCTACGGCTAAGACGGCAGTCCGCCGGGCAGTTCTTTTACGAGGAGGCAAGATGTCGCTGCTTTCACGGCTTTCCGATCAGAAAACCTGGGAAGCTTTTCTCGAATACAAACAATCGCTCGTCGGAAACACCGCTTTTTCCGAGGAGCTTTCGGCCTTTGTCCGGGAGAAGCGATATCTTGCGCCTGCAGGAAAAATTCAGGCCGGCGAGCCTTTCCCGCTTCCGAAAAGGGCTGTCATCAGCAAACTCGGATCTCAGAAGAAACGGACCGTCTATATCTATCCGGAGCCGGAAAATACGGTTCTGAAGCTTCTGACCTGGCTGATTCTCCGGAAATACGACGGACTTTTTTCGGAGAATCTCTATTCCTTCCGTCCGGGCCGAAATGCAAAGGATGCAGTCCGGCATCTGATTCGGATACGGAATCTTCACACATTGTATTCCTATAAGGCAGATATCCACGATTACTTCAATTCAATCCCGGTGGACCGTTTTCTCCCGATGCTTCGGGATGTGCTTTCGGATGATCCGGCGCTCTGTACGTTCCTTACCGGGCTCCTCACGGAGACCTGGGTTCTGGAAAAGGGACAGCCTGTTCTGGATTCTCATAAGGGGATCATGGCCGGAACGCCTCTCTCCGCCTTCTATGCCAACCTGTACCTGCGGGATCTGGACCGTCATTTTTCAGAACAGGGTGTGCTCTATGTCCGCTATTCGGACGATATGATTCTTTTCGGGGAAAGCGAAGATGTATGTCGAGAGCGGGCGGCTGAAATCCGCGCTTCGCTCGCCGGCTACGGTCTGACAATGAACCCGGATAAGGAATGCTTTTCTTCCCCGGACCAGGGCTTCATCTTCCTCGGCTTTTCGATCGTCGGAAAACGCGTCGATATCGCTCCGGCAACGCTGAAGAAACTGAAGGGGAAAATGCGACGAAAACGCGACGGACTTGCGCGCTGGCACAAACGAAACGGCGTCGAACCCCGGAAGGCCGCCGCCGCATTTATCCGTATTTTCAACCGTAAGCTTTTAGAGAGTCCCGAAGGAAACGACCTCTCGTGGAGCAGCTGGTTTTTCTCCGTGATCAACACGACAGAAAGCCTGCACCTCATTGATCAGTACGCGCAGGACTGCATCCGGTATCTTCTCTCGGGCAGCCACCGAAAATCCCGCTTTGAGGTAAGTTATGAGGACCTGAAAGCCCTCGGATACCGTTCGCTTGTGCACGAATACTATAAAGAGTAAACGCGGGGACAGGTTCCCCTCCTACAGGCTCACGTCAGGCCGGTTTTGCGATTGGCATGCATAGAAGCGCGCATGCTCATTCAGCATTTCGCGGGCAAGGCGGAGAAGAAGCGCCGGGCTCTCCCCGACACGTTCCAGCTCATGCTCGCCCGTCTCAAAGAGACGGATCATGCGCTCGTGATCTGAAAGGAGTTCGTCGAGAGACATTTTCCCGTAATAGCTGCCGGCAAACAGCGTCGCCGCAGACAGCGATCCCAGAATGATTTTCAGGACGGTCCGGAGCATTTCAAGGGTATTAGCCGAGAGTACCGGTTCCCCGCCGAGAAGGCCGCCCCAGGTAATTTCGAAAAACAGAGCGCCAATGTAGGAAAGAAGCGTCAGAATCAGGGCGGTTTTCATGATGCGGTCGTTGCGGCGAAGCTGCTTTCGGGTCCTCTGCAGCGCTTTCTCATGGTAGAGACGCTGATCCTCGCAGAAAGCAGTTGCCGAATGGTCATTTTCCATCGCGGCATCCCCGATTGTCAGCGCGAAAAAAGCCTCCTTGACCCAGGGGAGCCGGGTCTGGACAGCCCAGGAAAGCTGTCCCCCGACGGATTCACTGACGCCGGACCGGAGCAGGAACTGCTGTACGCGAAGCCCTTCGGCAAGCATACGGTATTCGATATAACGCTCATGAAATTCGGATCGCCGTGCCACAAGACTGATCAGGAAAAGTGCTCCGATCAGAATCCCGCACAGAAGGATCAGCCGGTACAGCGACATCTCGTCGTATAAAAGAAAAGAAATCGTAAAGAGCGCCGCCGCCGTGGAGATCAGTCCGATCGTCAGGCGGTGCTTTTTTGCGTTCTGCACACTCATCCGGTCCGCTGCATCATAGACAGCAGCGATTCGCCCAAGCATCCCGCCGGCACTTTCTGCTGCCAAAACTGCTTTTCGCGATGCCGCATCCCGCTCCGCGTCCCGGTTGAAGCGTTCCGTTTCACGAAGAATTTCCCGGAGCTCCTTCTGATCCCCGAAGCGCCGGATCCGGCCGGATTCCGCAAAATCCGCCTCTCTGCTCTTCCGCCTGGTCTCAATCTGAATCACAAATCCTTCCGGTGCCTGCAGGCTCCGAAGGTCCGGTTCGTCCCGGACACTGTTCAGCTTGAAATCAACTGCTTCCGCAGTACCGCAGCCCATGGGCTTTCCGGGATTTCCGTCCCAGAGCGCAAGCATCACATGGCAGTGCTCCGCAACATAGATGCCCGCCGTACGGTAGGCGTGGTTCCGGGCTTCCGGGTCTGAAAAATCAGAAGGGTCCGCAATGTTCTCCGGGCTCCCCAGCGGGACGCAGAACACCTCATCTGCCTTCGTGAGAAGCGTACGGAAATTCCGGAGCACATCCGCCGTAAAATCCTTTTCAAATTCCGGGACAGGCATCGGACATGGAACCGAAAGCGCATAGCCCTCCGAAAGCGCCGCCTCTGCCGCCAACTGATCCGCGCCTTCCGCAAGACTCGTGAGAAGCATCATCGGCGAATGCGGACAACGCTCCCGGATCGCGCGAAGTTCCTTTCGCACAAGATCCGCAAGCTTCTCCCGTTCCTCCGGCAGATAATCCCGATGACCGGTCACACCCACAACGACCGGTATTTTTGCAAGCTTTCTCAATTCTTTTTTCTCCGAGAAAACAGGGGACAGACACCCCCGGGACCAGTCTTTCTGCCGCTCCCGAAAAAGCATCTGTCCCAAACTCAATTCAGTTTATACCGTGGTGCACAGCCGGATATCGGTACTGGATGCCGCAACCATCACTTCCCGCGGGCCGTCGGGCCGAACCCATTTGTCGAGCGTTCCGTCGGAACGGCGGATCGGCGTCAGGGCCGAATCCCAGCTCAGAAGCATCCGCGGATCGATTGTCACCGAAACCGCTTTCTCCTCTCCCGGTGCAAGGTCCTTTACCCGGATGAAGCCGATAAGCTGCTTTTCCGCACACTGCATATGCGGCGGTACCTCACCCTTTCCGATGTAGATCTGCGCGATTTCGGAACCTGCGCGTTCTCCGGTGTTTTTAACGGTAAACGACACCCGTATCGTCGATCCGAAGTCCGGAACACCGTCAACTTTCTCCACCACAAGGCCGCTGTATTCAAAGCTCGTATAGGACAGGCCGTAACCGAAGGGATAGAGCGCCTTCACGCCGGTTTTGTCATAATACCGGTACCCTGTGAAAATACCCTCCGTCATCCGGATGCGGATGTCCTGATCCGGGCCGTCTCCGGTCCCGCGGTCACGAAGATGCTCTTCGCTGTCCGTGATCGGCGTGTCCTCCGTGCGGGCAGGCCAGGACTGTGAAAGCTTTCCGGAAGGGTTGATTGCTCCGATCAGGATCTTCGCCAGAATCCGTGCGCCTTCCTGTCCAGGATGATAAGCGGTCAGGATTGCCGAAGCAGATCCTTCCCAGTCGCCGATTGCCCGGGCATTGCTGCTCTGGACGATCACGACAAGCTTCGCTTCCGGTCTCTTTGCGGCAATGACATCTGCGAGGAACTGACGCTCCTCTCCGCCCATCGTGAGCGGCATCGTTTCATTTACCATCCGGAAGCCGGCATTGATGTCGCGCATGACATTTTCGCAGGCGTAGAAGATGATCGTGTCCGCATCCTTTGCCGCGGAAAGTGCCGAGTCGTAATTCTTTTTCATGAAGGACGGCGTCTGCCAGGCGAGCCGCAGCTGCAGGTCCTTGTTTTTCACACAGCCGCGCGCATGCACGAGAATCTCATAGCGCTTTCCGGCCGTAAGCTTCAGCGTTGTTCCGGTAATACCCATGCCTTCCGGCGTGCAGATCAGGGATTCCCAGGGCCACTGCGCCCATTCACGCATGGCGGACTTTCCCCCGAGCTTCCAGCCTTCGTCCGACCGGATGAAGAAACTTGCCATGCCGCCGATGCACTCTAAAATCAGGCGGAATTCACCGCTCTCCGGCGCCTCAAGATATCCCTTCCAGGTAAAGCTGTCGCCTTCGAGGAATGCGGTCCCGTTAGGCCCGTTCTTATAGGTTTTAATGACCTTTCCGTCCGAATCCTTTCCGACCGTGAAATTGATCATCGGATCGATCGCCGCCTGTTTCCCCAGGGGGAAATCAGCCGGAATTTCCTCTTCCTTTGCATTGTAACTCGTCATGCCGGTATCAATCAGGACGCCGTCTTCATCAAATGCCGTGAAGCCTGTAAATGCAGCGCCGGCACCGCCGGGTCCCTGCTCCAGGGCGACCGGATCGCGGTCTTCGGGGAGGATTCCAAATGTACGGACAAGTCCCTTCTCATCGCCTTCCGCATTCCGGAAGAAGCATTCCGCCGGAATCGGCTCGCCGACATAATCGATGCCGGGATATGCCGCGAACTCCCTGCCGGTCACTTCAAGAAGCGCCTCCTGTCCGGACTGCATCCGGCGGATCGTACCGTAACTCCGCTCCTGCATCTGTCCCGTTACAGGATATTTTGCACCGAGGCCGAGAAGCGCCACTTTTCCGGAAAGCTGCTCTTCCTGAAGCGGCAGTACGCCGTCGTTTTTCAGAAGCACAGCGCCTTCCTCGACGATTTTCGCGGCCTTTTCGGCGTTTTGGTCAAAGAGTCCCTCCTGTACCGCTTCCTCGTAATACCACTCCATCTGGATCGGCTGTTTTCTGAGCGGTTCCGGAATCACCTTTCCTTCTTCATCAAGCTGCACAAGCCCTAAAAGTCCGACTGTCGCCATACCGTAGAGGACGTGGCGTACGGCGTCGTCGAGGTCTTCCCAGCTCATTTCGCCGTTCCGGATGCGCTTCAGGATCCGGTTCGCGTTATTGTAGGCCGGGAAAGGCATTTCCATATCCATGCCCTTGTTCATGGTGAAAGCATGTACCGAACCCCAGTCGCTCATGACGGAGCCCTTATAGCCCCACTGATCACGGAGAACGCCTTTCAGAAGCGGAGCATTTGCAGACATGTAGTCACCGTTTACCTTGTTGTAGGCGTTCATCAGCGACCCGGCATTTCCTTCGCGGATCGACATTTCAAAAGTTCTTAAATACTGCTCATGCAGGGTCTGCTCATCGACCATTTCGTTCGGGAAATTGAAGAAAGAACGGCCCATTGTGTTTGCAACCGCAAAGTGCTTGATCGTCGCAATGACGCCCTGGTCCTGGCAGCCCTTTGTCTCTTCAACGCCCAGAACACCCGCAAGGTAGCTGTCCTCGGCCTTCATGTCCTTGTTCCGCATGAAATGCGGTGTCCGAATCACGTCAACCTGCGGCGCAAGAAGATAGTTTCCGGAGCAGGCAGCAGCTTCAGAAGCCGCAATCGCACCGAATTCATAGGCCATTTCCGGATCCCAGGTGCAGCCGAGAAGCGAGGGCTGCGGAAGTCCCGTGGTCTCCACGACGCCCGTAATACCGGCCGGGCCGTCGTACATAACGGCCTCCGGTACGCCGAGACGCGGAACACCCCACTGATAACCGGCGTTGCCGATTTTGCCCTTGTCTTCCGGCTCCGTCGAGCCGCCGAGAAGAGAGAACTTCTCTTCCATCGTCATCGCTTTGATCAGGGCTTCGATTTTCTGATCGCGAAGCTCGGGCGGGTCAATTTTCAGGTCCGATCGCGTAAAACGCTCGGGATAAGTCGTTGTCTGCATCTTACTCTCCTATCACGGCTGTCGAAATGGCCCGTGCCGGAAGCACGAATTTTGCGACATTTCCTTCATAGCGGATATTGACCGGAAGCTCTTCACCGGTACGGTTCAAAAAGACCGCGATGAGCTTTCCGGAGGGGTTCTCAAATGCTGTTACCTCCAGCTTGTCTGTGTACTTTGTCCAGCCGATGCGCTTTGCACCCGGCGCAATGTACTTCGTAACGTGACCGATGTAGGTGTAGGAAGCCTTTTTCTCGAAGCCGTCCTTCCCGTCATACATGATCGGCGCCGAGCAGAAGTTTGACACATGGTTCGGGCCGCCCTGTTCGTCCAGGTACAGGTTCCAGTCGAACCAGGTGTCCATGCCGGCGTTGAGGTTTCCGATGATGTCATGTACATAGCTTTCTGCATGCTGAAGCTCGGTTTCCGGTTCGTCCTTCACAAAGCCGCAGCAGCCCTCGGAGAACATCAGCTTCAGGTTCGGCCAGCGTCTGTGGACAAGATCCACGGCTTCGAAATGGTCTCCCGAATACCAGTGGAAGGCAACACCCTGCACCATTTCGGCCGCTTCATCTTCCATCATGACACGCGTCCGGTTGTAGAGATTTTCCTTGTTGTGATCCCAGAAATACAATCCTACCTGCGAGAGAAGTCCGGCTTCCTTCATCGCCGGGTACAGATAATCCCGAAGGAATATATGCTCCTCTTCCGGCGTCCACTGGCAGGAGTCCCAAGGCGTCGCGGCCTGCGCTTCGTTCTGTACGGTGAGGAATTTTACCGGGATGCCTTCATCCAGA
>CADCPV010000083.1 GCA_902803345.1 uncultured Eubacteriales bacterium
CGGCTTTTCCGAGATATCCCAAAGCACACGGTTCACGCCCGGAATCTGCACGATCTGGTCCCTCATCCTGCACAGCACGTCGAAGGGAATCTCCGGAACAGTGGCAGTCACGGCGTCAACGGTGTTGACGGCACGGATGACAACGGCCCAGCCCATGTAGCGGGTACCCTGGCCGTCGATATACTTGATACCGGTCGACTGGAAATCCGGAATGGCGCAGAAATACTGCCATGGAGTTTCGGGAAGCTTGCCGATCTCTTCACGGACAATCGCGTCGGCTTCACGAAGCGCTTCGAGGCGGTCGCGGGTAATCGCACCGACGCAGCGGACGCCGAGGCCCGGACCCGGGAAGGGCTGGCGATAAACCATGCTGTCCGGGAGGCCGAGGGCTTTGCCGACGACGCGGACTTCATCCTTGTAGAGGAACTTGACCGGCTCGACAAGTTCAAAATTCAGTTCTTCGGGAAGGCCGCCTACGTTGTGATGAGCCTTGACGCCGACGGATTCGAGAATATCGGGGTAGATGGTGCCCTGGCCGAGGAAGCTGATGTCGTCAAGCTTTTTCGCTTCTTCCGCGAAGACGTCAATGAATTCCTTGCCGATGATTTTGCGCTTCTGTTCAGGATCGGAAACGCCCGCAAGTTTGTCGAGGAAGCGGTCGACAGCGTCGACATAGATCAGGTTCGCGCCGAGTTCTTCACGGAATACGCGGATAACCTGCTCCGGCTCACCCTTTCTCAGGAGACCGTGATTGACATGCACACAGACAAGCTGATCGCCGACTGCCTTGATGAGAAGCGCCGCGACAACCGAAGAATCCACACCACCGGAAAGCGCGAGGAGCACTTTTTTATCGCCGATCTGGCTTTTCAGCGCAGCAATCTGTTCTTCGATGAAAGCCTGCGCCAGCTCCGGCGTCGTAATGCGTTCCATCGTTTCGGGACGTTTATTCTGATCCATTGATTCTACCCCTTTTATCAGATAAATGTAGTGTTTTACGCCTCTCCGGGCGAATGGGAAAGCCGGAAACCGACGCAGATAAACTGCGCTGACCGGTCGCTCTCTATAGTGAAATTATAACATTCTGAGCCAGTTGCCGCAAGTGTTTCCGTGACTTCGGCATGTAAAAAATACAGGTCGAATTCGAAAAATCGTACTGCACTTTGCTTAATCCGGTTCGGCATCACTTCCCCATCATCCGAAGAAGCGCCGGGATTGTGGCCTCGAAATCCACGCCGTACCCGGGCTTGTCCGGATTCTTCAGCGTTTCCCGAATCGTCAGCGCCGTGTAATCCGCAGCAATCCGGAAGGCCTCAAGAAGCGGAATACCCTGCACCGCCGCGCCGATGGCAGCGCTTGAGAACAGATCGCCGGTACCGTGGAAGGAGGCGTCAACCCGGTCATTCTGATAGCGGAAGGTCCTGCCCGTTCCGGTATCGAGGCCGTAAATACCGGTCTTTTCGGGGCTCAGGGAAACGCCGGTCAGAACAGCGGTTTTCGTGCCGAGCTTTGAAAGTCCGGAAAGAAGATTCAGGATATATGCCTCGTCGTAGACTTCCCGATACTCTGTACCGGTCATAAAGCAGGCTTCGGTGATATTCGGGACAATAATGTCCGCCTCCGCGCAGAGACCGGCATTGAGACGCGCATATTCCTCATCAAATGCCGTATATAGCCTCCCGTTGTCTCCCATCACGGGGTCAACAAAGATCATCGTATCATCGCTTCTGAACATCCGGAAAATCTGCTTTGTGATCTCAATTTCTGTGGGCGAGCCAAGATAGCCCGTGTAGATCGCATCAAATGTGATGCCCTCGTTCTTCCAATGTTCTGCGATCGGAAGAAGCTGGTCCGAAAGATCCTTCACAGTAAAGTTTTTGAACATGGTATGCGTGGAAAGCAGCGCCGTCGGCAGGATTACCGTTTCGACGCCCATCGCGGAAATCACGGGAAGCGCGATTGTCAGCGAGCACTTCCCAAAGCAGGAAATGTCCTGGATTGTCAGGATTCTCTTCATGATGTCTCATCCTTTCAGTCGAATATCAGATGAATCTTACAGCCTGTGCAGTTCCCGGTACGAAGACGGTGACATGCCGTATTCTTTCTGAAAAGCACGGTAGAAGCTGGAATAGTCCTGGAAGCCGTAGGTCAGGCAGGCTTCGCCGATCGGTGTCCCGCTGTGGACCGCAGCACAGATCGCGTCCAGCCTTTTCTTGGTCAGGTATTTGTAAACGCTGAGTCCGGTGCTCTCCCGGAACAGATGCGAAACGTAGGACTTGCTGAGATAGAATTCACCGGCGATTTTCTCGACGGTCAGCGGCTCCGCAAGATGCTCGTCAATATAGGCCGAAATCAGCGCGTACTTGTTTTTCTCGTCCTTGGGGTTCCGGGTTTCCCGCTGCTCGTGCACGAGCCGGTTCAAAAGAAGCAGGAGGCTCCGGACCTCGAGCCTCAGCCGTTCCTGCCGCCCGTAGCGCTGCGTATGCAGTTCATCAAGAAGCGAAAAAAGCTGGATGCGGACACTGTTGAAGGTCAGAAGATCAAAATGGTACAGGCAGGCGCCGTCTTTTTCGGCACGCCGCGTGAGATACCCGTATTCCTCCGCCTGTTCCGTGAGATCCGTGAGATAATCACTGCCGATCCAGAAAACAAAGCGGCGGTAAGGCTGTCCGTCGTCTTTCACAGCTGCCCGGTGCTCCACCCCAGGCGGAAGGACCAGAAGATCCCCCTGCTTCAGCGCAAAGGCTTTTCCGGCCGTTTCCATCGTCACGGCACCGCTTTCGAAAAAGTAAAATTCATAGTAATTGTGGCTGTGGTTTCCGACGCTGTGAAAATGCACATCTGAATAATAGTAGATTTCAAAGTCACGCTCAACCATGTATTGGCGGACATTGAAATCAGAAGAACGCTTTCTGGGCATTTCTTTCGGTCTCCATCTTATGTTTTACTGATCTGATTATAGCAGTTTTTGCAATATTTGCAAGCTTCCGTGCAATGTTATTTTTTTGCCTTCTGAGTATAATAAAATCATAGAAAACAAAAAGGAGCGTGCTTTATGGATTCCAATGTACTGAATACCGATCTTTCCGGAAAAGTTGCTGCCGTTACCGGTGCGGGCGGCGTGCTCTGCTCGGCCTTTGCAAAAGTGCTCGCAAG
>CADCPV010000084.1 GCA_902803345.1 uncultured Eubacteriales bacterium
CTTTCCGGGAAGAAGGGGAAGGAAAAGCTTGCAAATGTGGGGAATCTGGAAAGCATGAAGCCGGCTCAGGCGCTTTCGGATCTTGCGGCCCTGTACAGAAAAGAAGGGGAGAGTGAAGCTTTTTCAGCGGCCTTTGAAGACTATATCGATGCCTTCGGCGACCGCTGTCCGGAGGATCTGAAGCTCGAAACCCGGACCTTCCGGACCGATCCGGACAACCTTCGGTGGCTTCTTCGGGAAGCGGAGCTTCGGGAGCGGGAAGAACCGAAGACAGATCCGGGACATATTGATCAGGTATCAGAGAAACGCGGCGGCCCGATGCTGCGGCGCGCGAAACAGGGCATTGCGAACCGGGAAATCTCCCGGATGAACCGTTCGCGGCTCTTCGGCATCATGCGGGAGATCATCCTGAAAAGCGGAGAGATCCTCGCACGGGAGCAGAGGATCAGCGAAACGCGGGATGTGATGTATCTGCGGCTTTCGGAGATTTTCGGGGGAACGGATCAGGGGCAAGTTTTGGAGGCAGAAAGGCAGCAGGAAGTTTCGGCGGATCGGGACTTCCGTGTTCTTGTGGAAGAGCGGAAAAAGCTGATCGCACAGGAGAAGGAGCTTCCGGCTTTTGAACGCCTCGTATTTGCGGAAACGATTGTGGATCACCGGGAACGCGGGGTTCGAAAAGAAGGCAGCGCAGATTCGAAGGAGCTGTTCGGAACGCCGGTGTCCTTCGGGAAAGCGGAAGGTGAAGTGCTGATTGTCCGGGACCCGAAGGCAGTTTCGGATACCACCGGGAAAATCCTTGTAACCGTCTCGACCGATCCGGGTTGGGTGCATATTCTCCGTGATGCGGCGGGCATTATTGCCGAGCGCGGATCGATTCTGAGCCACACCGCAATCATCGCACGGGAACTGAAAAAACCATCCATAGTCAATGTCAGCGGAGCGACCGTGATCCTTCGGGACGGAGATTATGTGCAGCTCGATACGGAGGCCGGCGCTGTCCGGGTACTGTATCGTGCCGGACAGGCCGGTTCTCAGAAGAAAACAGCGGGGCAGTCATGAGTTATACAGTTTTAACGGACAACGATGCAGCGCTCCAGGAGCTTTTCCTCCGTCTTCCGAAGCTTCTCTACGACCGGAAAACCCGGATGCAGGATGAAAAAACAGAACGCGCAGTCCTTCAGGGAAGGCATCTTCTGAGCCCGGATTTTACGGTATATCCCTTTGTTGTGACGGATGGAAAGCGGCCGGTTTCAAGGGCGCTCCTGACCGTTTATCCGGATGATCCGACTGCGTATTTCGGCTATTTTGAATCCGAAAACAGCCCGGAAGCGGTGCGGCTTATGTTCTCGGCTTTGGAAGATAAAGCGCAGTCGCTCGGTGTCAAAACGCTTTCCGGTCCAGTCAATGCATCCTTCTGGATCGGCTACCGGCTGAAGACCGACGCGTTTTCGGATGCGCCCTTTACGGGAGAGCCTTACAGCCTGCCGTATTATGAAGAACTGCTTTCCGACGAAGGCTTCCGGGTTTCCGACCGCTATGTGTCGGATCTGTACCGTCCGGTACCGAAGGATTATCAGAATGCCCGCCTCGCGCGCCGGAAAAAGCAGTTTCAGGAGCGGGGAATTACAGTCCGGGACCTTCAGCTGAATCGTTTCAATGAGACCATGGCGGAGATCTTCGGGCTTCTCACGAAGCTCTATGCGGATTTTCCGGCTTTCAGGCCGATTGATCAGGATCGCTTCAGCACGATGTTTTCGGATTACCGCAGGATTGTCCGCCCGGAGCTTGTGAAATTAGCGTACGATGAAGATAAGCTCGTCGGCTTTTTCATCTGCGTTCCGGACTTTGGAAACCGCGTGTACCGGGCTATGACGCCCTGGAACATCCTTTCCATCCTCCGCGCGAGGAAGCATCCGAAACGCTGCATCCTTTTATATCTCGGCTGTGAACCGGAATATCTCGGCCTCGGTGCGGAGCTCGTGTATGAGGTGCTCTTAGAGCTTCAGAAAAACGGAGCAGAACCTGTCGGCGCCCTGATCCACGAAGGAAAAGTAACGCAGAATTACGCCCGCGACCTCCTCATGGGGACGCATGGATATGCGCTGTACAGGAAAGAACTGAGTCATTCGGGAGCAGGTATTAGATGACTTACTGGAATACTGCAGAAATCCCGAGCCGAGGGTTATCGTACTGCTTCTGATCGGACCTGGAACCGTCACCGAGGGGGCAGTACGATCCTGCAGGCGAATTTTGCAATGAAACCGTCGAGGACCTGCTCCCGAATGGGTCAATGGTGCGATTCAGAGAAAGGAGGAAAATGATGGATCCAAAATATGAACCGCTGTTTACCCCATGGAAAGTCGGAAACGTGGAGATCAAAAACCGTATTGTGATGCTTCCGATGGAAGGCACGAACATGATCCAGTGGGAAGCAAAGACGGGGTTTGTGAAGGGCATCGGGGAGTTTTACCGGGACCGGAAGGACCAGAACATCGGCCTGTTTATCCCCGGACTGATCCCCTTAATCAGTATAGTCGGCGAAAAATGGGTCTATCAGCATCCCGAGGTGTTTGAGCCGGCAAAGCCGGTGATCCGGGAGATTCACGAAAGCGGTGCGAAAATCTTTTTCCAGATCAGCGCCGGATCCGGCCGCTCGATGCTGCTGCCGCCGATTCTCCGGCCATTTGTCAAGAACCGTTTCCTGAAAAAAGCCTCCTCACCGCTTGTAATGACGAAGTGGTGGTGGTCAGCGCCTGACCCCGATGAACCGAATGTCTGGGACCCGGACGTCAAAATGGACTATTTTACCTCGGAAATGATCAGCCGCTTCGTCTATGCATTCGGCCAGACGGCGCTTCGCTGCAAGGAAGCCGGTGTGGACGGCGTGGAAATCCATGCGGTGCACGAAGGCTACCTTCTGGACCAGTTCGCGATGCTGTATACGAACCACCGCGACGATGCGTACGGAGGAACACTTTCGAACCGGCTTCGTTTTGCCTGCGAAATTGTCCGGGAGATCAAGAAGGTCTGCGGAGAAGATTTCCCGGTGTCTCTCCGGTATTCGGTCTGCTCCAAGACGCGCGGCTTTAATGAAGGTGCGGTCCCGGGCGAGGAGTATACGGAAGTCGGCCGCAGTATGGAGGAGTCCGAGCAGGCGATCCGGATTTTAGAAGAGGCTGGGTACGATCTCTTCAACTGCGACAACGGCACCTACGACGCCTGGTACTGGGCGCACCCGCCGGTCTATGCGCCGCTGAACATCAACCTCTCCGATGTGGAGCATATCAAAAAGTTCACGACAAAACCGGTGGTCGCAGCAGGACGCCTGCAGTTTTCAGAGGCGGCGGAATCGATTGCGCATGGCCGCATCGATGCGATGGGCCTTGGGCGCCAGCTTCTCTGCGATCCGGAGACTGTGACGAAGCTTCTTGAGGACCGCATGGACGAAATCCGCCCCTGCATTTCCTGCCATGGCGCCTGTCTTCCCTTCAACGGACTGAACGGGAAAGGAACCGACATCGATCCGATGCACCTCGAGATGGGCCGTTGTGTGCTGAACCCCTGGACCAACAACGAAACGAAATACCGGAAAGACCCTGCCCGCCACCCAAAGAAAATTGCGGTGATCGGAGGCGGAATTGGGGGAATGGAGACTGCGATCCAGGCGGCGAAACGGGGGCATCAAGTGGATCTCTACGAAAAATCCGATCGGCTCGGCGGCGTCTTCAACGAGGCCGCGGCGATGTCTTTCAAGGAGAAAGATAAGGAGCTTCTCCTGTGGTACCGGCA
>CADCPV010000085.1 GCA_902803345.1 uncultured Eubacteriales bacterium
AATAAGATCGATGCCATGGCCAGGGATGATTCCTTCATCCGGTATCTGCAGATGGAAGGCGAAGAAATCACCATGCTCAGCGAATATCTTTTACCGATCGAGAATGCGGCACTTTTCCCGAGATCCGAAGAAGGGAAGAAGCTTGCCGATCAGTACAATGAATTCCTGACAAAGCTATGGTCTGACGGTACGATAGCAGAGATCGACGCGAAGTGGTTTGGTGCTGATGACAGTAAAAAAACCGTTATCGATTATGGAAAACTCCCGGATACCAACGGCACGCTGGTCATGGCTGTTGATCCCGCGATGGTTCCCTTTGCTTATGTAAAGGACAACAGGGTCATCGGTTATGAAGTTGAGATCGCTGCCGCATTTTGTGAGGCATATGGATACCGGCTAAATGTCCAAACGATGTCATTCGGATCCATTATTCCCGCAGTATTAAGCGGGAAAGCCGATTTCTCTTCATGTACATTCACGATCACTCCGGAGCGGGAGGAAAGCGTGATCTTCAGTGAACCGGTTTACCGGGGAGGGCTGGCTTTGGCGGTATTATCCGGAAAAAGCATGGACGGTTCACATGAAAAAGCCGCAGAGCCGGAATTCCATACCTTTTCAGAACTGAACGGAAAAACCGTCTCCATGCTGAACGGCGCTCCGTTTGAAGAACTGGTCCGCAGCAAGGTCCCGGATGTCAGCCGGTTTACCTTCTTCAGCAGTATGCCGGACATCATTCTCGCTCTGAAATCCGGAAAGACTGACGCGGCTCTTTCCAACAACGCGGTCTCCCGCCTTTCCGTGAACCGAAATCCGGATGACCTGACCCTGTTCCCGGAAAGCCTTCAGGATGGTCTCTTCGGCTTTGCCTTCACAAAAGGAAGCCCTGACCGGGATGTCTGGCAGGCAGCCTGTGACATGATTTCGGAGGAAACAAAACAGGCCCTCTGGGAAAAATGGACAGGGGCCGATGAAAGCCTGAAGGTCATGCCGGAACAGGATTGGCCCGGGGCAAACGGGACGGTCCGGGCAGCGGTATGCGACACACTGGAACCGATGAGTTATGCCGGGAAAAACGGCGTACTGATGGGTTTTGATCTTGAAATGATCCCGCTGATGGCTAAAGAACTGGATGTGCATGTGGAATTTACCGGTATGGATTTCTCCGCGGTGTTGGCTTCCGTGCAGTCCGGAAAATCGATGATTGGGGCTGGTTCCATCATTATCACTGAGGAGCGGGCGGAATCAGTCGATTTCGTGCCGTATTATCCCGCCGCTTTTGTGCTGGTCGTGCGGACAGCTTCAGAGAAGCCGCAGGCGAATGAACCGTCTTTTCAGGAGAAGATCCGTTCCAGCTTCGAAAAGACCTTTATCCGTGAAAACAGGTGGCGCCTTATCCTTCAGGGCGTGGGCACCACACTTCTGATCACGGTTTTGTCGGTTATTTTCGGCACGGTACTCGGATTCCTGCTATTCATGATCTGCCGGAACGGGAATCCGATCGCGAATCACATCACACATGTCTGTCTCTGGCTGGTGCAGGGAATGCCCATGGTCGTTTTGCTGATGATCCTTTTCTATGTGGTCTTCGGTTCAGTCGCGATCAACGGCATCGCAGTAGCGGTGATCGGTTTTACCCTCACATTCGGGGCGGCTGTTTTCGGCCTGTTGAAAATGAGTGTTGGAGCTGTCGACAACGGTCAGTATGAAGCCGCATATGCGCTGGGATATTCCAATCTCCGGACTTTCTTCCGTTTCATTCTGCCGCAGGCGATCCCCCATGTGATGTCCGCTTATAAAGGGGAGATCATCGGCCTCATCAAAGCCACTGCCATCGTCGGATATATCGCGGTGCAGGACCTGACCAAGATGGGCGATATTATCCGCAGCCGGACTTATGAAGCTTTCTTCCCCCTGATCGCGGTCACGATCATTTACTTTATTCTCGAGATCGCTTTGGGGTCCCTCATCAACCGGATCAATATCCGGATCGACCCGAAGCGGAGAAAACGCGAAGATATTCTGAAAGGAGTGAAGACCAATGATTAAGATCGAACATCTGAAGAAAGAATACCCTAATGTCACACCCCTCAAGGATGTAAGTGTGGAGATCAACGATGGAGATGTCATCTCTATCATCGGCCCCTCCGGCACCGGCAAGAGTACCCTGCTGAGGTGCATCAACCAATTGGAGAAGCCCACGTCGGGCAGGATATGGGTGGACGATGTCGAGATCACGAGCCCCAGGTGCGACATAAAC
>CADCPV010000086.1 GCA_902803345.1 uncultured Eubacteriales bacterium
GCGGATGAGGACGAAATTGCGGCGATTGTCGAGGGATTTGACAATGTAATTGCCGACCCGGTTTTCGAACCGATGGTTCGCGGGAACTTTGTTCCGATGCCGACCGTCTCGGTTTCAGGCGGGATTTTCCGCGACCGGGTGCAGGCGCTGGATACCGCGGGGATTGCGGCGCTTCTGGTATAGGATTTTATAAAGGGGAGTATGAATATGAACTATTTTGTTGAAGGGCTTCAGGGCAGCGGAAAGAGCACCATGGTGCGGAAACTGTCCGAGAGAAATCCCGGAGCGATCGCTGTGCTTGAAGGGGACTATTCCCCTGTGGAACTTGCGTGGTGCGCCAGGATGGATGCGGAAAAATACCGGGAGATTCTGGAGAAATACGCAGAAATCCGGCCACAGATCGAAGAAAAAACTGTCGTAGAAGGGGATCGGTACGTTGTCTGCTATACGCAGATCCGGACGGAAATCCCAGGCTTCTACCAGGATCTCGAACAGTATGAAATCTACAACGGCCGCATCTCATGGGAGGAATTTCGGGCGATTGTCCTCGGGCGCTACCGTCACTTCAGCGGGGACCGGATGATCTTCGAATGCTCCCTGTTCCAGAACATCGTCGAAGATATGATCCTGTTCCGCTGCGCATCCGATGAGGAAATCCTCAATTTTTACCGGGAAATCCGGGAAGCGCTTGCGGGGACGGAATACCGGATCGTCTATCTCGCGGCAGAAAACCTGCGTGAGAACCTTGAGGTGATCCGGAAGGAACGTTCGGATCCTGAGGGCAATGAACTGTGGTTTCCGGTCATGATCGGCTACTTCAACGATTCGCCCTACGCAAAAAAAGCGGGAGCCTCGGGAGAGGAAGCACTGATCCGGCATTTCGAACACCGTCAGGCGCTGGAGCTTCGGATCATCCGGGAACTGTTCCCGGACAGAAGCGTTGTCCTGACTTCCAAGAAGTATACCGAAGCGGATCTGGAGCGCGTGGACAGGGAGTGATACCGGTCAGACGGGATGATGGGGGGAGTGCCGAAGGCCCGTGCCGGAGAGGCCGCCGAGGGATTTTGTCACGAAAGCCCTTTCTGATCTTCAACCATAAACAGCAGAACCCAATGATATACCCTCTGCAGAGGAGACCTGGAACCGTCTCCGATGCGGAGGGTATATCATTGGGTTCTGCGTCCGGGAGGCCACCCGGAGATTCGTTTCCGGGAAGCGCCTCTGGTTTCCCGCCATAACCAGCCGCCCCCGGTATCCCATAGAGCTTCTTCTTCAGGAGACCTGGAACCGTCTCCGAAGAGAAATCTCTATGGGATACCGGAAGCATCGTCCGTGTCAGCAACCCGGGAAGCACTTATACGCTGCGGTGGGTGCCCTTGCCGGGATACCAGGGGTCGTCACGCGGGATCCAGTCCATAAAGGCTTCAATCTCACGATGCCAGAAGCGCCATTCATGCTGGAAGCCGGGGCCTTCGACCCAGGTTACGTCGTAGCCGAGTTCTTCGGAGAGGATCTTTGCGGTATCCTTCAGGTTTTCAAAGCCGCCGTCCCTGTCACCGCAGGTCATGTAGATCGGGATCCGGCGGTCTTCCTCTGCGCATTTTCTTGCCTGGTATTCGATGTCGTATTTGTTGTCCGTGCCGGGAACACGGGCCGCGCCTCTTCTGAATCCGCCGCCCGAGAAGGCGCCGATTGCGCGATACATTTTACTGTCCGTGAGTCCATGGATCATCGCGCCGAAACCGCCCATCGAAAGACCGGCGATATAGCTTTCTTTCGGGTCTTTTGAAATCGGGAAGTACTCGGTGACGAATTCCGGGATCTCCTCCGACAGGAATTCATAATATCGCTCCTGAATATCGAAGTTTTCACGGCCGGTTTCCACATTGATGTAGGACTTGTTTTCGCCGGAAATCATTACGACGGCGATGTTCCGTTCTTCGGCGAACATTTCGACGCCGGTGTAGGCGTTCCAGATCGCGTGGTTGTTGCCGTAGCCGTGGAGCAGGTAAATGACCGGGAACTTCGCTTTCAGCTTATGCGAAGGATTTTCGCCCATCATTTCCTGAAACACCATGCTCGGAAGCACA
>CADCPV010000087.1 GCA_902803345.1 uncultured Eubacteriales bacterium
CCCATCCGGTAATCCTCGCACATGCCAATATAGCTGTCTTTCGCAGCCTGCTTCTCATAGCTGAGCTGCGCATTGGAGGAAATGAAGGTTGAACTGATAAAGGGAAAATAATACTCGGGGACGAGCACACCACGCTCGTCAATTTCCCCAACTACGGAAATGCCCGCGTGGCCGGCGATTTCACGCTCGGCCACCGCGAGATTCTGCTCTGCATTCACGGATACAACACTCAGCTGATCCGGCTTTTCCAGCACCCAATCGGTCAGTTCATTCAGTTGTTTTTTTGTGCGAAAGGATTTGAAACCGATCGAACGCAGGAATTCATGCATGGTAATATTTCCTCAATAATTTACGGAAAACTTTCTCAGTGCTTCGGAACCAGCTCGGTCATTCCGCCCATGTAAGGACGAAGCACTTCTGGGATTGCAACAGTTCCGTCCGCGCGAAGATTGTTCTCCAGGAATGCAATCAGCATACGCGGCGGTGCGACAACGGTGTTGTTCAAGGTATGTGCAAGGTACTTCTTTCCGCCTTCGCCGTTTACACGGATCCGGAGGCGTCTCGCCTGCGCATCGCCAAGGTTCGAACAGCTTCCAACCTCGAAATACTTCTTCTGACGCGGCGACCAGGCTTCGACATCAACCGACTTGACCTTGAGGTCCGCAAGGTCGCCGGAGCAGCACTCAAGCGTCCGGACCGGAATATCCATACTACGGAAAAGGTCAACCGTATTCTGCCAGAGCTTGTCGTACCACATCGGGCTGTCTTCCGGCCGGCAGATGACGATCATCTCCTGCTTTTCAAACTGATGAATCCGGTAAACGCCGCGTTCCTCGATGCCGTGCGCGCCTTTCTCTTTGCGGAAGCAAGGAGAATAAGATGTCAGCGTATAGGGAAGCTTCTCTTCCGGAATCTGCTGGTCGATGAATTTGCCGATCATCGAATGCTCCGAAGTCCCAATCAGATACAGGTCTTCACCTTCGATCTTGTACATCATCGCATCCATTTCTGCAAAGCTCATGACGCCGGTCACAACATTCGAACGGATCATGAAAGGCGGTACACAGTAGGTGAAGCCCCGGTCGATCATGAAATCTCTCGCATAGGCGATGACGGCCGAATGCAGCCGCGCGATATCGCCCATCAGATAATAGAAACCGTTTCCGGCAACACGGCCTGCAGCATCTAAATCGATACCGTCAAAGCGCGCCATAATGTCAGTATGGTACGGAATCTCAAAGTCCGGTACCAGCGGCTCACCGAAGCGCTCTACTTCGACGTTGCAGCTGTCATCCGGGCCGATCGGAACCGAAGGATCGATGATCTGCGGGATCACCATCATCTTCTGCAGAAGATCCGCTTCCACCTGCTTCTCTTCCGCCGAAAGCTCGTCAATCCGAGCGCCTTCCTGCGCAATCTCCTTCTTGACGGCCTCTGCTTCTTCGCGCTTTCCCTGTGCCATCAAAGCGCCGATCTGTTTGCTCGCCTTGTTTCTGTTCGCACGAAGTGATTCCACTTCGATTTTGATCTCGCGGTTTCTCTTGTCCAGCGCGAGCACTTCATCGACAAGCGGCAGCTTTGCTTCCTGGAATTTCTTTCTGATATTCTCACGGACCAGGTCCGGATTCTCTCTGACAAATCTGATGTCCAGCATTTCATTTCCCCTTTTAATCTGATAGTCACCGAAATAACGGATCAGTATATTCTATCAAAGCTTTTTTAAAACGTCAAGAGCAAGTCAGAAGAGAGCTGACCCATCCGGTACCTGTCCCTGAATGGGTCAGTGTAACCAAGGACAAGCCCCCTGATTTCTCAGGGGGCTTTCGATACGTCGGTGATAACATATCTTCTATATCATTTAAAAGGGGGATCGGGGAGGTACCCGACAATTATGAGAAGTGTAAGAAGCTGTTCTCTTACGATACATATGATACTATGGAAATTTGAAGAAATTGCGTTCACTTTGTATCGATTTCAAAGATAAATTGTAAACAAAATGTTAATTCAGCCCAATCTGGACCTCAGGATCCGGATTTTTCTTCTCTTTTCCCTGCAGGCGCGTGTAATCTTCCAGCGCGTGGCGGTCGTTATTTTCGAGCGTTTTCCGTTCGGATTCGGAAAGTTTCTGTCCTTCCTTCGCGAATTTCGAGATTTCCTGGACGCCTTCAATCCGCAGTTTGATATAGGTATCGCTGTCGATTGTTTTCCCGTTGTCCCGAAGCTCCTTCAGCTTGCCCGCGGCGTAAACATCCGCAGCCTGCTCCATCTTCTTCAGGCTCTTCTGCATCTTCCGAAGATCCTGCGGGGTTACGTACTGTCCGAAAACAGTCTCCGGAGACTTGTCGCCGTTTTGCACTTTCTTTCTCGACTCCGCCATCCTGTCGCGGATCTTCTGCGTCAGCTCATAATATTCCTGAACCGCTTCTTCCACCCGCTGGTAATTCGGCGAAGACTTTCCGCGGAAAAAGCTTGTGCGGTCCGAAAGCATCTTCTTCATGTTATTCGCATGCAGGATCTGCCCGGTAATTCCGGCATCGGTTGCGCGGTCGGTGCTTCCGAGCAGCTTCGCTTTTTTCTTTTCGTCATTTTCGACTTTGGCGTAACGGCGGACGATATCGAATCCCCTCTTGACTTCACAGAACAGGTTCTGAGTCCTGGAGCTCGTCAGTTTGTCCAGATTCGTCTCGGCCTTCTTCCTGCTCCGCTCCTCGGCGAGGCGCCGGAATCCTTCCGTATCCAGTTCCCGGATCGAGGGGTATTTGATCGTATCCTCATCCGGATTCAGGTCCTGCCGGCTTCTTTTAATGACATGCTGCATGATGTAGAGGCGGTCACAGGCTGCCTTGATGGATTCCTCGTCAATTGTACCGCGCAGGCTGAACGCGAGCTCTTCCGGAGAAAGATCCAGAATCCGCTGGGCGGTCTTCTTGCTGATTGCGCCCATCGTGACAGGAACCTGCTGACAGCGGATCCGATCGTTCGCTTTCTGTGGAGCAAAGGTTCCGAAGGAACTGTCATTGTCGATTCCCTGAACACCGATCAGCTTGCCGTCATCGTCAAACTGATAGAACAGGTTTCCGGCGTGGCGGTCGATATTTCCGCAGATATAATCAAGAGCCTGCAGATCCGCAATTGCTTCCAGTCCGCGGCCGTCCGTATTCTTCAGGGAATTGGAATTGACCAGGATGCCCTTCCGTCCGGCAGAATTGGGGTCCTCACCTTTCGCCTTCGCCATGAAGGTTCCTTCGATTTCCCTGCCGTCCTTTGTCCGGATCTTCATCGGCTTTGAATAGCAGACGACGTTCTGAACACCGATCAGTTCCGCGACAATGCTCATTCCCGCGTTTTTCTTGTCAATCCGGGTCTTGTCCGTCATGCCGACCTCGCGGCCTTTGATCTGAACGTCGAAGAAAATCTTCTCCAGTCCGGATGTCATGCCCTTCAGCGCGTTTTTGCCGCAGAGATTCTTTACTTCCTCCGGTGTTTTGCCGCTGACTTTTGCGATTTCCGAAACGATTTTGTCCTGAGAGAGGGCCATGCCTTTATTCGGATCCTTGCGGGAATTCATCAGGAAGCCGACCACCATCTCCGGATTCGTCTTGACAGACTTATTCTTATCAGGATGCTGCGTATAGTATTCCTTATAGGCATTCATGAAGTTCGAAAGAAGCGCCCTTCCGTCCGGCGTCGCGGCCTTTTCCGCCGCCGAATCCGCAACCTTGTTGAATGTCCCGAGCGGATCATAGACTTCCGCTTTCGTAAAGAAACCCTCCATCGGATTTCCGTCCGGACCGACAATCGTCATCGGCATGCGCTGTGACTGCGCGCCGCCGACACTTTTGATTTTGACATCCGAGATATCAATGGTCTGCACGCGGGCCTCATCCAGAATCGTGGGAAGAGATTTCTGATTCTCTGGATCTCTGGGATTGTATCTTCGGAAAGCCGCCGTATCGGCAGCAAGAATCTCCGCAAGCTTCTCCGCCTTTTCGCGGTTTGCCCGCTCCAGAGGATCCGTGGTATTTTTAGTTCCCTGGAGATATTTTTCCAGCGCCCTGCCGGCTGTGCGGTATTTGCCCGCCAGTGAATCCATGCGTTCCGGCGTTATCAGCTTCCAGCCGTTTTCGTCGGGCTCCATCAGTCCTTCCATTTCCTGGTTCAGCTGCTGCATCGCCGTAAGAAACGGTGCGTACTCCTGCGAGTTGGACTGATACTGCTGCATTTCATTCAGCAAAACCTGATAATCTTCTCTTGGCATAATACTTAACCTCCTGACAGAATCTTTGAATGAATCTGTTTTCTATGCATATCATAATTCCTGCTGTCCAACAAATGTCCAGCAGGAATTTAAGTTTTTTTCAAAAATCAGTTTTTTATTGACAAAGTTTCAAGAAATCATCTTCACTGATGATTTTCACGCCAAGTTCCTTCGCCTTTTTGTTCTTTCCGGATGTGGAGCTGACGTCGTTGTTGATGAGGTACGATGTATTTTTGCTGACCGAGCCGGCTGCTTTCCCGCCGCGCTCCTCGATAAAAGCCCGGAGTTCGTCGCGGTTCCGGAATTCGTGTACTGCGCCGGTAATGACGAACGTAAGTCCCGAAAGCGGCTGTTCGGAAGGCCCTTCCACAGCCTTTTCGATCGTGAGCTCCGACAGCAGATCGTCGAGCGCGGCCGCTTTTTCGGGGTCCGCAAAATAGGCCGCAATATCCGCCGCTGTGACAGAACCGATGCCGTCAATCGCAGTCAGTGCCTCTTCGTCCGCCGCCCGGAGCGCGTCAAGATCTCCGTGGAAATAATCCGACAGAAGCTTTCCGCCCGCGACGCCGATCCCGGGGATTCCGAGTCCGTAGAGAAGCCGCGGGAGCGTCGTCTCGCGCGCTGCGTTGACAGACGCGATAATGTTCTCGTAGGACTTTTCGCCAAAGCCCTCCATCGAGACGATTTCGTCCTTAAACCGCGGGAGACGGAAGATGTCCGCAAAGCTTTTTACAAAGCCGCGGTCCACAAACTTTTCAATCGTCGCCTCTGAAAGGCCGTCTATTTTCAGGGCATTCCGGCTCATCAGAAGGTCAAAAGCCTTGATCTGCTTGGCCGGACACGCCGGGTTTGTGCAGTACAGCGTACGAACTCCGAAATCGTCCCTTATTTCGGTTTTGCCGCCGCAGACGGGACAAATATCGGGTATTTCGAAAAGCCCGGATTTGGTGCGGTTTTCGGCAATCTGGGGGATGATCATGTTGGCCTTGTAGACCATGATCCGGTCCCCGATGCCAAGCTGCATTTCCTGCATGACCGAAACATTATGCACGGAAGCGCGGCTCACCGTCGTTCCCTCCAGTTCCACCGGGTCGAAGATTGCGACAGGGTTGATGAGTCCTGTGCGGGAGGCGCTCCATTCGATCTCCCGAAGCGTCGTCTCCGCCATCTCGTCCTGCCACTTAAATGCGATCGCATTCCGGGGGAATTTCGAGGTGCGGCCCAGAGACTCGCCGTACTGAAGATCGTCCATCATCAGCACCAGGCCGTCGGAAGGGATATCGTAGTGATCAATCTTTTCCTTGAAATGCGCGACCCCATCCGCCATCGTATCCGCCGTGACAAAGATCCGTTCTACAGTTTCAAAGCCCTGCGAATCGAGGAAATCCATCTGCTTCATGAAGGAGTTTTCAAAATCCGTGTCTCCTGCCGTAAGAAGCGAAAAGGCCACTAAATTCACCGAACGCGAGGCTGTGACCGCGGGATCAAGCTGGCGCACGGAGCCGGAACAGAGGTTCCGCGGGTTTTTATATTTGGACTCTTCGGGAATCTCGGCGTTCAGCCGCTCAAAGTCCGAATAGCGGATGACCGCTTCGCCCCGAAGCACAAGGTGCCCGGTAAAGGGAATCCGCAGGGGCAGGTTCTGGAAAGTCCGGGCGTTTCCGGTAATCACTTCGCCGATCTCGCCGTTGCCGCGCGTGACAGCTTTCGTAAGTTCTCCGCCGTCGTAGGTCAGGACAATTGTCAGTCCGTCAAGCTTCCATGACAGCACGCCCTTCTGCGTTCCGAGGAAGGCGGAAAGAGCTTCCACTTCCTTCGTTTTATCCAGTGACAGCGCCGGGAATTCGTGGCGTTCGCGCGGAAGTTCCGAAAGCACTTCATAGCCGACAAAGTGCGTCGGGCTTCCGGCAAGCACGGTTCCGGTCTCCTGTTCCAGCGTGAGAAGTTCGTCGTACAGGCGGTCGTAGCGCTCGTTCGGCATGATTTCGCGGCTCTCCTGGTAATAAGCCCGCGCAGCTTCCCGAAGCTCTTCCACCAATTCCTTCATGCGAGAAAGCTTATCCATCCCCGATCACCTCTTCGCGGCAGTTTTTCCGCTGCCCTTCTTCGAAAGCCCCGACAGAAGCTCTGTCCGTTCCGCACCGGTCACAAAGCGCCACTCGCCCGGCTTCATTTTTCCGAGAAGGACGTTCATAATCCGAACTCTTTTTAATGCAGTCACTTCATAGCCGCAGCTCTGGCACATCCGCCGGATCTGCCGGTTCAGGCCCTGCGTCAGGACAATTGTGAAGCGCCGGCCGCCGGTCTTTTTCACTTTGCAGGCGGCCGTCGTTTTCTGCAGTTCTGAGAGGTAAATGCCCTTCTCCATCCGCTTCAGGAAAGATTCCGTCAGGTCATGACTGACCGTTACTTCGTATTCTTTCTCATGCTTTCCGGAGGCTTTTGTGATCTCCGATGCAAAAGCGCCGTCGTTTGTGAGAAATAAGAGGCCCTCTGAGTCCTTGTCGAGCCGGCCCACCGGATACAGGCGTCCGTTGTAGTCGATCAGCGAGAGGACATTTTCCTCGCCGCGGAAATCCTTTGTCGTACAGACATAGCCCGTCGGTTTATTCAGCGCAATAATGACTTTTTCGGGGCTCCTCGTATCGACAAGAGCCCCGTTCACGCGGATTTCGTCCGCATCTGTAACCTTCTGACCGAGGGAGGCGGGCTTTCCGTTGACGAGAATCCGGCCCTCCTCTGTGAGGCGGTCCGCTTCCCGGCGGGAGCATACACCCCGGTCGCTCAGGTATTTATTCAGTCTGATTTCTTCCATGGTTTCTGTCTGTCAGGCCTCTTCTGCAAGACGCGAAAGCGTCTCCCGCGCAGTCCGGATCTTCTCGAAATATGCCTGATAATCCGCTCCGGTCCGGGCGCGAAGCTCTTCTGTAAGCGCAGATGTCGGATCAAAAATAGGCGTCAGCGAAAGGTTTCCGAGCGCACCTTTCAAAGCATGCGCAGCCTCGAATGCCGCTGTCTCGTCGCCGGCCTGGAGCGCCTGCTCCAGCAGATCAAAATTCCGGTCCTGGAGTTCCATTTTGACCAGGCGCAGATAAAAGCCTTCGTTGTTCATGCAGCGTGTCAGTCCCTCATCGACCGCAGC
>CADCPV010000088.1 GCA_902803345.1 uncultured Eubacteriales bacterium
ACCTATTCTTCCGTATATCCGCCGACAACGGTTGCGGCAACGACCTCCATTCTGAGCGGTCTGTATCCGAATGAGCACGGATGGCTCGGGTGGGATGTGTATTATCCCGAACTCGGCAGGAATGTTACGGTATTTCGGAATTATGAGCAGCTGACAGAGAAAAAAGATGCAGCGCCGACAGTTCTGAGAGAAGACGGACGTCTGGAATGGGGCAGCGATTCCCTGACAGAGCCGGTGCCTGCCGCCGAATTCAACGCCGGATTCACCTTCACATCCTACGAAAATATCCTCGAAAAGATCCATGAAGCCGGCGGCCAGGCCTATGCTTCCATGCCGTTTCTGCCGCCTTTCCCGGATACGCTGGAAAAGGTCCTTGCGCGCGTGAAAGAACTCTGTGGTAAGGCCGGGAAGAAGTATATTTATGCCTACTGGAACGAACCTGATTCCACGATGCATGAGACCGGAACGATGAGTGCCGAAACACATGAACTGATTCTTTCCATCGAAGAAAAAGTCAGGGAATTAGCTTCCGGCCTGTCAGACACGCTGCTTCTGATCACCGCCGATCACAGTCACATGGACAGCAGGAATCTATGTATCCTTGATTATCCCGAGGTGCTGAACTGCCTTGTGCGCATGCCCTCGATTGAGCCGCGCACCCTGAACCTGTTTGTGAAAGAAGAATTTTTGGACGCTTTTCCGGAGATTTTCAGGCGGAACTTCGGAGATAACTTCCTGCTTCTGACCCGGGAAGAAGTACGTGCTGAGAAGCTGTTCGGACCGGGAGAAGACCGGCCGGGGCTTCGGGACATGATCGGCGACTATGTAGCGCTTGCCGTATCGGATGTCTCCATTTTCAATACACACTATGAGGCGCAGGTCATGCCCGGCGGCCACGCCGGACTGACCGCCGAAGAATCGCGGATTCCGCTGATCGTTGTGGAAACGCAAAGACAGATTATAGATTGAAAAACCTGACAGAATATGATAAGCTTCTGCTAACCAACAAAGTAAAAGGAGTAACTTATGGCTATCCTGGAATCCGGTGAAATGTATCTGGAGACAATTTATATCCTTTCCCAGAAATCCTCAGCAGTCCGCGGAATTGACGTCGGCGAATACATGGGCTTTTCGAAGCCTTCCGTCAGCCGTGCCATCGGACTTCTGAAGCACGATGGTCTCGTTTATACGGACAGTCTGGGCTATATCAGGCTGACAGAAGACGGAGAAAAGAAAGCGAAAAGTATTTACGAACGGCATACCGTGCTGACAAAGCTTTTTATGAATCTCGGCGTGGATGAAGAAACCGCCGCGAACGACGCATGCCGAATCGAGCATTACATGAGCGACAAAACCTTTGAAGCGATCAAGGCGCACATGGCCCGATACCAAAATACCTCGGAGCGCGATTAACAAGAGCTCCCTCGCTCCGGACAACAATAGGATTTAATCTGAGAAGTTTCCGGATAACGGATGACGAAAGAAAGGACTTTACCCTTATGGATCAGGTACATTTGGAAAAAGTAACCTGGGATGACATTGACGACATTCTGAAACTCAGGGTCTCCAAAGAACAGAAAAGCTTTGTCGCCAAGAACAGCGACAGCATGATTGACGCATATTTTGCCATGACGGAAGACGGAAAAACGGTCTACCCCTTCGGAATCTATTACGGCAAAAAGCCCGTCGGATTCCTGATGATCAGCTATAACTGCGTCTGGCGGGACAACCTGGATTTTGCGAAGAACAGCTACTACATCTGGCGCTTCATGATCGACAGACGCTATCAGAAAAACGGCTATGGAAGGGAAGCGCTCCGGCTCATTCTGGACTTCATCCGCACTTTCCCCTGCGGGGAAGCGGAATATGCCTGGCTTTCCTATGAACCGGAAAATGAAGTGGCAAGAAAACTGTATCTGTCCATGGGCTTCGAAGAAAAGCCCGAACTCTGCGGGGAAGACGAAGAGATTCCGGCGGTGTTGAAACTGTAACGGCTTTGTGAGGGACTTCAGCAAGATGGTAATACTGATCACAGGGGCATCCCACACCGGGAAGACCCTTCTCGCCCAGCAGATGCTCGAAAAATATCACGTTCCATACTTTTCTGTGGATCACCTGAAAATGGGTCTGATCCGAAGCGGCAATACGGCACTCACGCCGGAAGGGGATGATGCGCTGACCGACTATCTCTGGCCGATTGTCCGGGAGATGAT
>CADCPV010000089.1 GCA_902803345.1 uncultured Eubacteriales bacterium
GCCATCTTGGTCAGGAAGGGACGCATCGAAGTGATGATCGCCTCATCGCGCTCGCCGTTTTTGTACTCGTTGTACTCGACCGTGTTGATGATCGAAATCATCATGATCAGGTACATCGAATACAGGCCGAGGTTCGAGAGCATGTAGCCGATCGTCAGCATCCAGAAGCCGACCATGTTGCCGGAGAAAGCGATGCCCGAAAGAAGCTGCAGGCCGAATCCGAACAGGGCGCCGATCACCATGTAGGTCATCAGCTGTTTTCGCTTAAACTTTCTCGAAAGTGCCGGGTAGAATAGCATCAGGACGGCCGTCGCAGCCACGCCGATCGTCGAGAACAGCGAATACAGCCCGCCTTCATAGCCGTAGGTGAAGTAGACATAAGTCGAACCGACGCCGGCCAGAACGAAGTTGTTGCCGAGCTGCTGCAGCAGGAAAATCAGGATCATCCAGACCAGCTGGTCATTCTTCGTGATGGTCTTGATGATTTTCCTGAAGCTGACCTTCGGCGCCTCGGTCTTCATATCATCTCTTCTCTCCCGCACGCCGAAAAGCGTGAAGAGCATGAACAGCGGCGTCAGGATGCAGATGACAAGCGCGATCCTGCCGTAAGCGAACTGCGCGTTTCCGCCGATCGCGTACTGGCCTGTCGTAAAAATTGGAACGAGCATGGAAGCCAACGTTCCGCCGACGCCCGCAAACAGCGTTGCGCGGGAAGTAAAGGTGTTGCGCATGTTGCCGTCGGAGCTTAAAGCCGCAACCATTCCCCAGTAGGAAATATCATGCATTGTATAGGTGATGCTGTAGGCAAAATAGATGATGCCGAAGAAGATAATGAAACTCCAGCCCTGAAGATTCGTATTGAACGCGAGATACACGACGATGCAGGTTGAGAGGATGCCGATCAGAAGCCAGGGTTTGAATTTGCCCCACTTTGTCCGGGTCCGTTCAATAATATTGCCCATGATCGGGTCATTGATCGCGTCAAACACACGGGCGGCGATCATGATTGCCGTCACCGCGCCGAGCTGTGCATTCGTCAGCTGCTTCGTGTAGAGGATAAAGAGCAGAATGAAGTTCGTAAACAGGCTGTAGATCATATCCCGGCCGACTGTGCCGAGGGGATAGAACCACAGGTTTTTCTTCTGCTGCTTTTGATTCTCCTGTTCCATAAAGTACCGCCTTTCCTTGCTCATCCGGCTGATCCGCCGGGATTTTATCAATCGGCTTCCGCCTTTTTCAGCGCTCCTACCGTGAAGAACGCGAGTATACCGTACATCAGGAATACAAAAGTCTTGTAGACCGGCCAGGATGAAACTGCCACCGCATAATACATGGTCCGGAGGCGGGAGTACAGATAAGATGAAAAGAACTGCCCCGGACCTGTCGTAAAGAACTGTCCGCTCATTCCGGATGCGATCGCCGTAATCACTGGCGAATCAAGTGCAAAGAGTATGCAGAGGATGCCCATCGCGATGCAGAAGCCCTTTTTTCGTGTCAGAAGGGCTACCGCAAGCAGGAGCACCAGAATTCCCTCCAGGATAAAAGGCAGCACCTGCAGCAGATGGTATTGCGGCTGGCGCACTGTCAAAAGGACAATCGTCATCAGAATGCCCTCAACAAGCGAAAAAGCGCCGCTGATCAGGAGCAGGATTCCCCGCTTTTTCATAAACACACAGAGAACCGGAACCGCAAAGATTACCAGATACGGAAGCCAGCGGAGATAGCCCATAAACGGACTTCCCGGCATCAGGCGCATGATCGCAAGCTTCATGGTCAGGAAGAAGTAGATCGGCTGGGATTCTGTGAGAAAGCCCTGTGCAATCTGGCGCATCTTAATCGCAAAGCTGTGATCCGTTTTCGCAGGATCGATCAGCGGGCTCACATAGATGTACTTAAACACGAACTCTGCCGCAAGTCCAAGTACAAACAGTACAAGAAAAATGATCAGAAGTGCTTTGTTTTTCCCCTTCTTTTCCGAATTCATCGCTCATTCCTTTCCTTTTTTCGCTGTGTGCTAAGATACAGAATTATCAGCAGACAGGCCATCCCGGACGCTGCAAGTACAAGAATTGCGACCCAGGTCAGCGACTGCGCCTTCGGGTCTCCCGTCACCGGGGCCCCTTCTGTTTCGGATTCTTCGGTTTCTGAGCTTTCCTCATCATTCCCGGTGATTTTCAGCGTAGTCTCGACACTTCCGTCATTGAAAGAGATCTTCACCCAATGCTCGCCGCTCATCTGACTGTCCAGGAAATCATTGTCAAATACAATGATCGTGCTTCCCGATGAAGAATGATAGTCACGCTCTTTCCCGAGTATCCGATCATCCAGGAGGACATTCGTGAAATGCATATAGCAGGATTCGTCATCCCAGCTGCGCTTCACGACAATCCGGATCACCGAATCACTGTCCTTCTCATAGCTCTGGTCTTCGCCGCTTTCAATTTTATAGCTGATTTCCCCGGTCAGAACACCCGAAACCCAGCCGGCGTACAGCGTCATGTTGGAGTCCACAGGCTCCAGGAAATCATAGGGATAGCTGCGGGAATTGTCGAGATACCAGCCGTCGAAAATGTAGCCCCTCCGAGTCGGATCCTCCGGCCGGACAGCCCGATTTCCGCTCTCCACGGTCTGGTCCTCAACTTCCGAACCGCCGTTTGAGATAAAATGCACTGTATAGCTGTATATGGCTTCCTGTGTTTCCTGCTGTCTGTATTCTCCCCACTGGGCGATCAGAATCATGTCCGAATTCACGTCCATGGATTTCCCGGTCTCGCCGTAATTCCAGCGGACAAAACTCTTCCCGGAAGGCGGTGTAAAGCTACAGGCAGGAAGCACAAAAGTCGCGCCCCGGTCCAGCTTAATGCTTTCCATCCGGCCTGATCCGCCGTTTGCATCAAAGCTGACCGTATAGTATCCGCTCGTATTCCATTTCGCGAAAAGCGTCAGGCTTGATGTTACCGGCGACTGGAAATCATAAACCGTTGTGTACTGTGAGCTCGTATACCAGTTGTCGAATTCATAGCCCTGGCGCACCGGATCCGCAGGCCGGACTGCCGCCCGGCCGTAGGGAACCGACTGTGACGGAACCGTAGATCCGCCGTTCGTGTAGAAAGTCACGTTATAGTTGCCGGTATAGGAACTTGATCCTGAACTGCTGTCCTCCTTCCAGACTGCATTCAGCGAAACCGGACCCTTGATCTCGATCTTGGATCCGACCGCTCCCTGGTCCCATTTGTCAAAGCGATAGCCTCTGGGCGGCGTGAAACCGCAGGAAGGCAGTGAATAAAGCTGCCCCTCATTCACGGTCACCGGTTTCATCGTGCCGGTACCGCCGTTCGATCCAAAGGTCACGAGCGCGGTCCACTTGGCATAAA
>CADCPV010000090.1 GCA_902803345.1 uncultured Eubacteriales bacterium
CGCGCGGAGGACCGCGAACTGTTCAAGGAAATGTGCGAATCGATCGGGGAACCTGTTATTCCTTCCGAGATCACCTATGATCTGGAGACCGCAAAAGAAGCGGCGAAGCGCATCGGATACCCGGTCGTACTGCGTCCTGCCTTCACTCTGGGCGGCACCGGCGGCGGATTTGCCAATGACGAAGAGGAATTGATCCAGATCGGCACGAATGCATTCCGGCTTTCCCCGGTGCATGAAGTGCTCGTCGAAAAGAGCGTTAAGGGCTACAAGGAAATTGAATTCGAAGTCATGCGCGACTCCGAGGACAACGCGATCACGATCTGCGGTATGGAAAATGTGGATCCGGTCGGTGTGCATACCGGCGATTCAATCGTTGTGGCGCCGATCCTTTCGCTGAACGATCACGACCTGAAGATGCTCAATGATTCCGCGATCAAAATCATCCGGGAGCTCAAGATCGCAGGCGGCTGCAATGTCCAGTTTGCCCTGAATCCGGAAAGCTCCGAGTACTTCCTGATCGAGGTCAATCCCCGGGTTTCGAGAAGCTCTGCGCTGGCATCGAAGGCTTCCGGCTATCCGATTGCCCGTGTTACCGCCAAGATTGCGATGGGCATGCTCCTTTCGGAGATCCCGGTTGCAGGCGGACTGGCTTCGACGGAGCCTTCTCTGGACTACATCGTGGCAAAATTCCCGCGATTCCCCTTCGACAAGTTTACAGAAGCTCCGAATACCCTCGGTACGCAGATGAAGGCGACCGGCGAAGTCATGGGCATCGGTGCGAATCTTGAGGAATGCTTCCTGAAATCTGTGCGTTCCCTCGAAGTCGGCGTCAACCATCTGTACATCCCGAAATTTGACAATTACACCGTGGAAGAACTGAAGGAATACCTGAAGGAATTCCACGCGGACTCCCTGTTTGCAATCACAGAGCTTTTGTATCACGGCGTTTCAGTTGCGGAAATCCATGAGATTACGATGATTACGGAGATCTTCCTTGAGAGCCTGAAGCGGATTATCGACATGGAGGAGACGCTGAAACAGCATCCCTGGGATCTGGAGATCCTCCGGGCAGCAAAGAAGATGGGCTTCTCGGATGGCTATGTCGCCAGAATGTGGAAGTGCACCGAGATTGAAGTCTATCATTTCCGGAAGGAGAAAGGCCTCACACCGATCTTCCGTATGGTTGACACGCTGCATACCGGGAAATACATTCCCTATCTGTATTCGAGCTATACCGGCGAAAATGAATCGCGGCTTACGAACAAGAAGAAGGCAGTCGTTCTCGGCGCGGGCCCGATCCGTATCGGACAGGGCGTGGAATTCGACTATTCGACCGTGCATGCAGTACAGACAATCCGCCGCGCGGGTTATGAGGCAATCATTATCAACAACAACCCGGAGACGGTTTCGACGGATTACACCACTTCCGACAAGCTGTATTTCGAGCCGCTGACACCGGAAGACGTGATGGCGATTATCGATTTCGAGCAGCCGGAGGGCGTTATCGCTTCTCTCGGCGGCCAGACCGCGATCAACCTTGCGCAGCCCTTATCGGACCGCGGCGTCCGGATTATCGGGACCGACTGCGAGGCGATTGAGCGCGCGGAAAACCGTGACAGTTTTGAGAAGATCCTGAAGGACCTGCAGATTCCGCAGCCAAGAGGCGAAGCGGTGACGAATTTGGAGGACGGCCTTCGGGTCGCGAATGAAATCGGTTATCCGGTGCTGGTGCGCCCGAGCTTCGTTCTCGGCGGCCGCGCGATGCAGATTGTATCGAAGGATGAGCACCTGATCCGGTATCTGAAGAGCGCTGTTGAAATCGATACGGACAAGCCGGTGCTGATCGACAAGTACATTTTCGGCAAGGAAGTCGAAGTGGACGCGGTCTGCGACGGCCGGGATGTTTTCGTCCCGGGCATTATGGAGCTTGTCGAGCGCACGGGCGTGCATTCCGGCGACTCGATCAGCGTGTATCCGACCTATTCGATTTCGGACAAAGTTAAGGGAAAGATTCTGACTTACGCGAAGAAGCTCGGTCTCGGGATCGGCATCGTAGGCCTTTACAATATCCAGTTTATCGTCACGCCGGAAGAAGAGGTTTACATCATCGAAGTGAATCCGCGTTCCTCTCGGACCGTTCCCTTCCTGTCGAAGGCGACCGGGTATTCCCTGGCAGACATCGCAACCGAAGTGATTCTTGGGAAGTCGCTGAAAGAGCAGGGGATTTTCGACCTCTATCCGGAAGAGAAGAAGCGTTATTACGTCAAGGTTCCGGTATTCTCCTTCAACAAGCTGAAAGGGCTGGATTCCTACCTCTCACCCGAGATGAAGTCCACCGGCGAAGCGATCGGCTACGACAAGACCCTGCACCGCGCAATGTACAAGGCGCTGATTGCTTCCGGCATGAATCTGCAGAATTACGGGACGGTCCTCGTGACACTCGCCGACGAAGACAAGGCAGAGGCGCTTCCTCTGATCCGCCGTTTCTACAATCTCGGCTTCAATATCGAAGCGACAATCGGCACTGCGAATTTCCTTCGTGAGCATGGCATCCGGACCCGTGTCCGCGGCAAGATCAGTGAAGGCTCCGACCAGATCCTCGAATCAATCCGCGCCGGCTACGTCAGCTACATTATCAACACCCGCGCGATTATGTCCGGCGTACACTATGACGACGGTGTTGCGATCCGTCTCTGCGCCACCGAAAACAATGTCACGCTCTTTACCTCGCTTGACACTGTCCGCGTCCTTTTAGACGTTTTGGAGGAGACCACGCAAACCATCTCGACAATTGACGCGAACTGACGGACTCGCCTGCGGGATCATACTGCCCCCTCGGTGACGGTTCCAGGTCACCTCGGAAGCAGTATGATAACCCTCGGCTCGAGGTTTCAGGCAGAAGGAGACATCAACAGGATGGCTCGGGTTTGTGTCATCAACGGAGAAAACACAGATGAAAGAAACGCTGTTTACCGTTATCTCGAATATCAATCTCACGGAGCTGGTGCTTGAAATGCGGCTCCGGGGGGATACGTCTGCCATTACGAATCCGGGACAGTTTGTGAATCTGCAGCTGCCGGGATTCTATCTCCGGCGGCCGATTTCGGTTGCAGATGTGACGGGAGATGTGCTGACGATTGCCTACAAGGTGGTCGGAAAAGGGACAGCGTCAATGGCAGAGATCGAGGCCGGGAAGAGGCTCGATATTCTGACAGGGCTCGGAAACGGCTATGATCTTACGAAAGCGGGTGAGAAGCCGCTTCTTATCGGCGGAGGCGTTGGTGTTCCGCCGCTTCTCTGGCTTGCGAAAAAGCTGCGGGAACAGGAGATTCCCGTTGATGTTGTGCTCGGATTTAATACTGCTTCGGAAGTGTTTTATCAGGAACGCTTTGAAGCACTCGGCTGCCGGGTTGAAGTAACGACAGCGGACGGAAGTCTCGGGACGAAGGGTTTTGTAACGGATGCGGCACTGTTTTCAGAGGCGCATAGCTATTTCTATACCTGCGGACCGCTGCCGATGCTGCGTGCGGTTTATAACGGGACGGATATCGACGGAGAATTCAGTTTCGAGGAGCGCATGGGCTGCGGCTTTGGCGCCTGCATGGGCTGTTCACAGAAGGTCCGCGGCGGATCGAAACGGATCTGCAAGGACGGGCCGGTGCTTCGAAAGGAGGAAATCCTGTGGGAGAACTGATGCAGAATGACCGCCTTTCGGTGGATTTATGCGGAATCCGGCTTGATAATCCCGTGATTCCGGCCTCCGGAACCTTCGGTTACGGCGCGGAATTTGCGGAGCTTTACGATATCAATATCCTCGGAACTTTTTCTTTCAAGGGAACGACACTCGAGCCGCGTTACGGGAACCCGGTTCCACGGATTGCGGAATGCACGGCAGGGATGATCAACGCGGTCGGTCTGCAGAATCCGGGCGTTCATCACGTCATCTCGGAAGAACTTCCGCGGATGAAGGAATACTTTCATAAGCCGGTTATGGCAAATGTCAGCGGCTTCTCGGTCGAAGAATACCGCGAGACCGTATCGCTTCTGTCCGAAGAGGAACAGGTCGGCTGGATCGAACTGAATATCAGCTGCCCGAATGTGCACGGCGGCGGGATGAGCTTCGGAACCGATCCGAAGGCTGCAGCGGAAGTGGTTGCGGCGGTCAAAGCGGTTTCGAAAAAACCGGTAATCGTCAAACTGACGCCGAATGTAACGGATATTGTTTCTATCGCAAAGGCATGCGAAGCGGCAGGCGCGGACGGCATCAGCCTGATCAATACGCTTTTAGGAATGCGGATCGACCTTCGGACCGGAAAACCCGTGATCAAAAACGTCATGGGCGGCTTTTCCGGCCCGGCAGTTTTCCCGGTTGCGCTGCGGATGGTCTGGCAGGTTTCACACGCGGTCTCTGTGCCGGTTGTCGGGATGGGCGGTGTATCGTCGGCAGAGGATGTTTTGGAGATGATGATGGCAGGCGCACGCGCGGTCGAAATCGGTTCTGCAAATCTTGTGGATCCCTTTGCCTGCAAAAAGATCATCGAGGCACTGCCGGAAACGATGGATCGCTTTGGTATCAGGACACTTCGGGAGCTTGTAGTTTCACAGCCGCGTGAATGCTGATTTTGGAGAAAATATGGGAAAAGATGTAATCATTGCCTGTGATTTTTCAGGCGCGGAACAGGTTTACCGTTTCCTCGATCTGTTTACGGAGGAAAAACCCTTCGTGAAGATCGGAATGGAGCTTTTTTATGCGGAAGGTCCGCAGATTGTCCGTGAGATCAAGAAACGCGGCCACAGGATCTTCCTGGACCTGAAGCTTCACGACATCCCGAATACCGTCAAAAAAGCAATGGCGGTCCTGCGGGATCTCGATGTGGATATCACGAATGTCCACGCCGGCGGAACGGTCGCGATGATGGAAGCGGCGCTCGAAGGCCTGACCCGGCCGGATGGCACGCGGCCGAAGCTGATTGCGGTGACGATGCTCACCTCCACCGACCAGAAGGCGATGGAAGAGGATCTCTGGATCAGAGGCGCTGAAATCGGCGACGTCGTGATGCATTACGCCGAGAATGCGAAGAAAGCAGGCCTTGACGGTATTGTCTGTTCGCCCTTAGAAGCCGGAAAGGTTCACGAACTTCTCGGCCCCGACTTCCTGACGGTCACTCCCGGCGTTCGTTTCCCCGGCGGCGAAATCGGCGACCAGAAACG
>CADCPV010000091.1 GCA_902803345.1 uncultured Eubacteriales bacterium
CCGAAGATCCCCTTCCTTTCCTACATTAAAGTGAAGGGCATTACAATGAAGCATGCGGCAACCGGTGCCCCGGTTCCGCAGCGGGGTGCAATCTCCGCTTACCGCGGCCATCACTGGGTCATTGAAAACTGTACGATCGACTGGTCGAACTGCGTTGGCATTGACGTCGGCAACGAATGCTGGCACCATGAACCGAACGCAGAGCAGCTGATCGGTTATTCCGTAATCCGCGGCTGTACGATCAGAGACGTCGGCGTCTGCGGCATTGCGGGACTTTTCGCCGAAGGCATGCTGATCGAGGACAACCTGATCGAGGGCACCGGCTGGCAAAAGATGGAACTTTCCTGGGAAGCGGGCGGAATCAAGCTGCACAACAGCGTGAACGGCCTGACCCGGCGGAACATTTTCAAAAACACGCTCCGCGCCGACCATATCTGGTACGACTGCGGAAACGTCAACAACCGCATCACCGGAAACCTGTTCCTGAACGGCATTGAGCAGCGGGAGGCGATCTTCATCGAGTGTACGAGAGAGGGCGTCAACCTGATCGACAACAACATTTTCTGGAACATCGAAGGCCGCTTCGACCCGAAGAAGATCCCGGTCGAGCCCGGCTCCTCCGGATGGTACAAGACGAGAGAACACGATGTTGTGAATGGCTACGCGGTCTACGGCGAAGGCACCGACCGCCTGCATGTCACCCACAACCTGATTGCAAACTGCCGTTATGGCGGGTATTACGCAAAGCCGGTCGGCTTCCGCGCATCGAAGATGGACCGCGGCGGCACCTCCAGAAAGGCGCTTCTTACGAACAACATCTTCTACGAATGCGGCGAGTCGGCGATCACCTTCCCGACTTCGGACAACAAGTCCGACGGCAACCTCTTCCTCGGCCTTTCGGGCGGATTCCTTCGGATCATGTATCCGGAACCGGAAGTGGTGCTGGATCTTAAAACCTGGCAGGAATTCTACGGCCTTGATCTTTCAAGCCAGAGCGGCTGGTTCGATCTCGAACTGGATGAGGAGAAGCTGGAGCTCACGGTCACAGCGGCGAAGAAGGACGTGCCCGGATTCCGCCGGAATGCTTCCCTTGCAAACTTTGTGAAGGATCCGAAGGCTCTTCGGCCTGTCATGGAAGATCCCTGCTGTATCTCCGATTTCTTTGAAGAAGAGAAAGACCCGGCGGCAGTCGTCGCAGGACCTTTCAACGCACTTGAGATCGGAAAGAGTTATTGCATTGATCCAAGGAGAAACTGAGATGGAAAGACTGTTTCGAAATGCAGCGTTTTTAATTGATCCGGAAGAGGAGCAGAGCTATTCGCAGGCGACCCGGGACATCCTGAGTTATGTCCGGGAAAACTGCCCCGGCCCGCTTTCCCTTTCGGAGATCGCGAAGGACAGAAGCTGGAACATTGACTATATGATCCGCTCCTTCCGTCGGGACACGGGCATGACGCCGCACAAGTATATTGCGCTTGTAAAGGCGGATTACGCGGCCAGTCGTGCGCGGGAAGGGCGGAAACTGCAGGAACTGGCGGACCTTCTGGGTTACGCATCGGTATCCAGCCTGTCCGCCTCCTTCAAGAATGTGACAAATCGGAGCCTCTCTGAATTCAGACAGAGGGGAACCTGCCGGGAAGGCGTCCGGCTTGGGGCGGCTTCCTGACCGGTTCAAAGATATCCTTCCAGTCAGCTCTTCTTCGTGAGACGAAGAGCATTTACCGACATGCCCGGCGCCGTATAGACGAATTCTTTTGCGGCGCCGTTCAGGCTTACTGTTTCATCCGTGACCGCATCGGGGCAGTCGATCGTGTTTTTTGCGTGCGGCTCCCCGTAGAAGCGGTCCGCTGAATAGGAACTTTCGACGTCAGTGTCCAGCGTGATCCGGACCTCATCCGATTCCTCGCGGAAATTGACGATTTTGATGTAAATTTCATTGTCCGACGCTGTCGCGACACTGCACATGGACGGATAATTCGGGAGCGTGACCTCTGCGATCTTACTGTCGTCAAGGAAGAATTCCGCTGTCTTTGTATCATAACGCGCGGAGAGCTTGTGGAATTCTCCGTCCGAAACGGTCACCGGAATGTCAGAAAGCATTGTTTTTGCGCGCACCAGTCCCCGGACGACAGATGCTTTTCCGTTTTCAATCACGAGTTGGATCGGCTCCAGGTTGAACATTTTCCAGGGGTCTGTCGGCACCGGAAGCGTCCGGTCGTAGAAAGACAGCGGCTTCGGCGCCATCAGCACACCGATTCCGGAAGATTTGTCTTTGCGGATCAGGACTTCCGCTTCGAACTCTCCGCAGTTCAGATCAATATCGGAAGGGTCGGAAGCCAGGGCTGTAATCGACGGAACAGCGCGATAGAAGGGCGGTTCCTTTTCGGCTTCTTCGGGGCTTTCCCGCAGAATATAACCGTCATTGAGCATTTCATATGTCCCGTGGACCTGTTTTTCGGGAAACGTGGGCTTTTTGTTCAGGACTGCATTTTTGAATTCGGTTCCGTCTGCGCCTGAGACAAAAGGCAGACCCCGAAGCGCCCGGTAGATCGGTTCGGCTTCTTCTTCGGACTGCAGCACATAATCGCCGCGGTTCCGGCTGAACACCTTGAAAGCATAATACGACGGAATCACATGGCTTCTGAGATTATCGAAAATGATCAGGTTCGGATACCAGGAATGGTAGTGTACATGTTCGAAGAGCGGCGCATAGGAGCAGAGCCGGACCTTGTCCTGGTTCCGTTCAAAGCCAACCATGAACATCGCTTCCGAAACCGCGCCCCGAAGTTCGCCTTCGTAGGTCTGGTTGACGGAGAATTCTCCGACAAAGATATCGGGCTTCGTACGGTCGTAATTGTCGTAGAGACCGACGTTTTCTGCGTAAAATTCGGGCATGTTATAGTAGTGGTCATCTACGATATCCGGTTCAAGCTCCGGATCCCCGGTATTGGCAACAATCAGAAGCTCCGGGTACTTTGCAAGCACATGCTTCTTGAAATACAGGAAGCGGCGGTTGTACTCCGGCCCGTGGTTTTCATTGCCGATCTCAAGGTATTTGAGACGGAAGGGTTCGGAATGCCCCATTTTCGCGCGGTACGATCCCCAGACGGAATCAGCCGGCCCAAGTGCATACTCCAGCGCATTCAGCGTGTCCTGCAGCATGTCGTCGACTTCTTCATCGTTGAAATAATAGGGCTGCCGTCCCTGGCAGGTCATTCCGCAGTTGCAGACATATAGGGGCTCGGCGCCGATGTCTTCACAGAGCTGCAGGTATTCGTGGAAGCCGAGGCCGTTTGTCGAACGGTAGTGCCACAGGAGCCAGAAGGAGGGCCGCTCCCAGACAGGGCCGATGGTCTTCCGGAAGAACATCGCGGTTTCCATCGTGAAACCCTCGACAATACAGCCGCCGGGGAAGCGCATGAAGCCGGGATGCATGTCCCGAAGCTTTTCTCCGAGGTCCGATCTGAGACCGTGGCCGCAGAAGGTATCCTTCGGCATCAGGGAACTGAAGCCGATCATGAGATCACCGCCTTCCGGCGCCTCGATCACAAAGCTTCCGGATCCGGTTGTTCCGTTTGACAGAAGTTCTGCATCATAGCGAGTGTATTCTGCGGAATCCACTGTGATTTCGGAAGATGAGAAAACCTGATCCCCATCGACAACCGAGAGCCTGAGCCGGACCGGGGATGCTGCCTTTGCGAAGCAGTAAAACAGGTAAGACTTCCCGTTTTCCTGCGGAACGCCCATATAGCCGATATTCCGGATGGAGCCGCCCCGGTCAAATTGCAGTTTCAGCGCGGCTTTTCTCACGGGGTTGAGTGTATCCTCATAATCAAGACTGTATTCACAGCCTTCCCCGTACCAGGCGGGAACGGGAGTCGGCACAACCCGATTATCCCGGACCCAGGAATTCATGCCCTCGCCGTTGTTGAATTCATCAACCCAGCCGGTCGGAGAGACAAAGGTTTTTCCGCCGTCCGTGCTGGTACAGCCTTCCGGTATGATGGAATCCTCAAAAGAGCGGTTTCGGAGCATTTCCGGGTAGAGGCCGCCGTCGCCGGCGTGGCTGATATCTTCAAAAAATAACCCGTACAGATCCGGAGCCGTATCAAAGCGTTTCTTTGCGGTTTTAACGGTGATGCTGCTCATGGAAACCTCCTTGTTTCTGTGATATTCTGCATTCATTATAACATGCAGAACCGGGAAAATTCATACGAATAATCGACTGATCGGAGAATTTTTCATGAAAAAACTGATACTTTTAGGGGATTCGATCCGTATGGGCTATCAGCGGGAAGTCGAAGAAATCCTTCGGGACCGGATGGAGGTCTTCGGGCCGAATGAGAACGGCCGCTGGTCCGGCTATACGCTGAATTCGCTGCGCTTCTGGATGCCCGAATGGCCGGGAGCCGACGTCATTCACCTGAACGTCGGACTCTGGGATACCGGGGATGACTACGGATTCGGACGCTCCTTTACGAGACTTCCGGATTACCGGGAAAACCTCGAACTGATTCTCCGTGTGCTTCGGGAGCATTATCCCAAGGCTGTGCTGATCCTCGCAACGACGACGCCGACTCTGGACCGGGATCAGCAGGTGATCCGGGACTACAACGCGGTGCTTACGGATGTGGCGCAGGAACAGGGAATTCTCCTTGATGATCTTTATGGCCTTTTCGTCGGAAAGGAAGAACAGTACGTCTGTCCGGACCGGCTGCACCTGACGAAGGAAGGCTTCCGGCTTGCGGCAGAACAGGTGGTACGCGTCGTGGAACAGGCGCTTTCGGATACAAAGTAATGACAGAATGAAGCTGCTTTTTGGGACAGGATAAGCGGCTGAAAGGTGGAAAACAGATGGTAACCCTGAAGGAAGTGGCGGCGGCGAGCGGCGTATCGCCCGCAACAGTTTCCAACATTTTAAACGGCAAATCAAAAGCGGGAGAGGAAACGACCCGCCGGGTTTTAGAGACGGTGGAAAAGCTCGGCTATTACCCGAACTACATGGCGAAGGGACTTCGGACCCAGCGCACCAATACGGTCGCGATTATCGCTGAGGACATCAACCAGTTTACGACGCCTGAGGTGATCGGCTCGATTATGGCCGGCCTCGAAGCGCACGGCTATCGTACAGTCCTGCAGAACCTGCGGCTGTACGAACGCTGGCAGGATACCTGGTACGACAGTGACAACGCCCTCTCATCGATGCTGAATCCGGCACTTCAGGAGTGCAAGGCCATCAATGTGGACGGAATTATTTACGTCGCCGGCCATGCGCGGAAGATTCACTGCATCCCCGACGACCTGGACATCCCGGTCGTCATGACCTATGCCTATGCCACCTCGGAGCATATTCCCTCTGTTGTGATCGATGACGAACAGGGCGCTTATGAGGTGATGAAATATCTCCTTGAGAAGGGACACCGCCGGATTGCGATCATCACAGGCCGCGGCGACAACATTCACACGCAGCTTCGTATGAAGGGGGTGACGCGGGCGATGTATGAATACAACTGCGCCTTCAACCCCTATCTCGTGACGGAAGGAAACTGGAATCGCGCGGATGCATACCCTGGTCTGGAGAGACTTCGGATCGCGGAACAGGGCGTCACGGCGGTCTTCTCGATGAATGACGAGATGGCGGCCGCTGCCTACGATGTGATCGAGGAGGCGGGCCTTCGGGTCGGCGAAGATATTTCTGTCGTCGGTTTTGATAACGCATCGATCGCCCAGTATTTTCGCCCGGGTCTCACAACGATGGAACTGCCGCTCCGCCAGATGGGCTGGAAGGCGGCGGAGCTCTTAGTGGACATTCTTGCGGATGAAAGGCGTGCGAATTCCGAGGTCCACGCTTTCCCCTGTACTTTCGTAGAGCGGAAGTCGGTGAAGGATATTTCGGATTGACGAATCCAGACGGATAGAGTAGAATGATGTCAGGGCTTTTTCGGCCCTGACTTTTCTTCTTTTGGAGTGATTATGAGCTACAAATACGAGACCCACCTGCATACCTGTGTTGCTTCCGCCTGCGGCCGTTCGAAGGGCAGTGAATACATAGCCTACTACAAGGCCATGGGCTATGACGGAATCTTTGTGACAGATCATTTTTACCATGGAAATACCTGCGTGGACCGAAGCCTTCCCTGGCC
>CADCPV010000092.1 GCA_902803345.1 uncultured Eubacteriales bacterium
GGACAGGTGATTCTGGTCCTCGAAGCCATGAAGATGGAGAATGAAATTGTTGCTCCTCAGGATGGTACGATCGTTTCGATCGATACCGCGGCAGGCGCATCGGTAGAGGCAGGCGCAGTCCTTGCGACCATGGAGTAAAATACAGCTAAAGGAGATTTTCCGATGAACTTACTGACCACATTAGGAAATCTGCTCCAGCAGACAGCCTTTTTCAATCTGAGCTGGGGTAATTACTTAATGATAGCAGTCGCGCTGTTCTTCATGTATCTGGCCATTGCGAAAGGATATGAACCGCTGCTCCTGGTTCCGATCAGCTTCGGTATGCTGTTAGTCAATATTTATCCTGATATTATGGCCAAGCCGGTCTATGATGCAAATCATAACCTCGAACAGGCCGGCGGACTGCTGCATTATTTCTACATTCTGGACGAATGGGCGATCCTTCCGTCCCTGATCTTCATGGGCGTCGGCGCAGGAACCGACTTCGCGCCGCTCATTGCAAACCCCAAGAGTTTCCTTCTCGGAGCTGCTGCCCAGTTCGGTATCTACGGCGCTTATTTCATGGCGATCCTGATGGGCTTCAACGGCAAAGCCGCTGCTGCGATCTCGATCATCGGCGGTGCGGACGGCCCGACTTCGATCTTCCTCTGCGGCAAGCTCGGACAGACCGATTACATGGGACCGATCGCAGTTGCTGCGTACTCCTATATGTCGCTTGTCCCGATCATTCAGCCGCCGATCATGAAGGCGCTGACGACCGAGAAAGAGCGGAAGATCAAGATGGAGACGCTGCGTCCCGTTACAAAGCTTGAGAAGATTCTCTTCCCGATTATCATTACGATTGTTGTCTGTATGCTGCTGCCGACGACGGCACCGCTTGTCGGTATGCTGATGCTCGGAAACCTCTTCCATGAGTGCGGCGTGACAAAGCAGCTTTCTGAAACCGCCAGCAATGCGCTGATGTTCATCGTTGTCATCATCCTCGGCACTTCGGTCGGCGCCACGACTTCCGCGGAAGCCTTCCTGAAGATCGATACGCTGAAGATTGTTGCGCTCGGCCTGATCGCATTCGCACTCGGCACCGCAGCCGGCGTACTGTTCGGCAAGCTGATGTGCAAGGTGACGAAGGGCAAGGTGAACCCGCTGATCGGTTCAGCCGGTGTTTCGGCAGTTCCGATGGCAGCCCGTGTTTCGCAGAAGGTCGGTTCCCAGGCGGATCCCACAAACTTCCTGCTGATGCACGCGATGGGACCGAATGTCGCAGGCGTTATCGGTACAGCCGTTGCGGCCGGTACCTTCATGGCGGTATTTGGAGTCAAGTAAAGGAGAATACTTATGGAAGAAATGAAGAAAAAACCGGTTCAGATTACAGAAACCGTGCTGCGTGACGCGCATCAGTCCCTGATCGCGACGCGCATGACGACGGAAGAAATGCTGCCGATCGTCGATAAAATGGATAAAGTCGGCTACCATGCAGTTGAGTGCTGGGGCGGCGCGACCTTTGACTCCTGCCTGCGTTTCCTGAAGGAAGATCCGTGGGTGCGTCTCCGCAAATTCCGTGACGGATTCAAGCACACGAAGCTTCAGATGCTGTTCCGCGGCCAGAACATTCTCGGCTACAACCACTACGCAGACGACGTCGTAGAATACTTTGTTGAAAAGTCGATCGCAAACGGAATCGATATCATCCGTATTTTCGACTGCTTCAACGACCTTCGGAACCTTGAGACCTGTGTCAATGCGGCGAAGCGCGAAAAGGAACGTTCCGGCAAGGGCGAGGCGCAGATTGCGCTTTCCTATACGCTCGGCGATGCCTATACGCTGGACTACTGGCGTGATACTGCAAGAAGAATTGAGGAAATGGGTGCGGATTCGCTGTGCATCAAGGACATGGCGGGCCTCCTGATTCCTTACGAAGCGGACCGTCTGGTGCGCGCTCTTCGGGAAGGCACGAAGCTTCCGATCGACATTCATACGCATTACACCTCGGGTGTTGCGGGCATGACGCTCTTAAAGTCCATCGAAGCAGGCGCCGATATTATTGACACAGCAATTTCGCCCTTCGCGATGGGTACCTCCCAGCCTGCGACGGAAGTCATGGTCAAGACCTTCGAAGGTACACCCTACGATACCGGCCTGGACCTGAACCTCCTTTCCGAGATTGCCGACTATTTCCGCCCGATCCAGGAGAAGTACCTTGCAAACGGCCGTCTGTCGCCGAAGGTCATGGGCGTCAACATCAAGACCCTCCTGTACCAGGTGCCCGGCGGAATGCTCTCAAACCTCGTATCGCAGCTCAAGGAAGCGCATGCGGAAGACAAGTACTACGATGTGCTCGAGGAGATCCCGCGCGTCCGGAAAGACCTCGGTGAACCGCCGCTTGTTACGCCCAGCTCGCAGATCGTCGGTACGCAGGCCGTCCTGAATGTGCTTCAGGGCCAGCGCTACAAGATGATCACGAAGGAAACCCGGAAGGTGCTGAAGGGCGAATTCGGCCAGACCATCAAGCCCTTCAACCCGGAAGTCCAGAAGCTTGCGATCGGCGACGAAGAGCCGATCACCTGCCGTCCCGCGGACCTGATTCCGCCGCAGCTTGACAACTACCGCAAGGAAATCAAGGACTACATCCGCCAGGATGAGGATGTCCTTTCCTACGCGCTGTTCCCGCAGGTTGCGATGGATTATTTCAAATACCGCGACGCGCAGGATAAGAAAGTGGACGAGACCATCTCCGACAAGGACAGCAAGAGCTATCCGGTGTAATCTCGAAACTCGCCTGCGGGATTGTGCTGCTCCTTCAGTGACGGTTCCAAGTCACTTCGGAAGCAGCACAATAACCCTCGGCTCGGAGTTATCTCATCCTCCACGGACGTAAAAACTCGCCTGTGGGATTAAGCTGCCCCCTCGGTGACGGTTCCGGGTCACCCTGGGGGCAGTTTGATACCACAGGCTCGGAATGTACGCAGAAACGATGTACTGGTTTACAACAGGACCCGGCGGACTTCAGGAGAGCCGCCTGAGAGGTGGACTATTATGGATAAAAAAGCGATAATGGACAGGCTTGCATACGAAGGGCACAAAAAGGGCGGCTTCAACGGCACATGGCTTTATGCCGAAAACGGTGAGATCATATCAAAAGGAGCCTATGGATTCCGTGATGCAGAGAATACGCTTCCGATGCAGGAGGACAGTATTTTTGAAATGGCTTCGATCACCAAGATGTTTACGGCTACGGCAGTCATGCTTCTTGTAAGAGAGGGCAAACTGGGACTCGATGAGGAATACGCAGTATATTTTCCCGAGTATCCGTACCGCGGCGTTACAATCAGGCATCTGCTGACCCACACGAGCGGCATGCCCGATGATTTCAATACCGACCGATGGGTCGTTCCGATTCTGGAAAAAGAACACAGAATCCCCCAAAACAGCGAAATGCTCCGCTTCATCCGTGAAAGCAATGAGCCCGCCGCCTGCGCTCCCGGTGAAACGTTCCGGTATACCGATGTCGGATACACGCTTCTCGCAGAGGCGGTGGAAAAGGCCTCTGGCGTAAGGTTTGAGGAATTCCTGAAGAAAAACGTGTTTGAGCCCGCCGGCATGAAAGATTCCGGCATCTTTCACACCCGCAGAGACGGGAGACCTTCCGACCGCTTTACCCGAAATATGGTTCTCGAAGACGGCGGCTACATTCCGTCGGATCGCTCAAAGTACGATGCCGGTTATGTTGTCGGTTCAGACGGTCTGAACGGCTGCGACTACTTATATACCACAGTTTTCGACATGCTTGCCTGGGACCGGGCGCTTCGTGCAGGAACGATTCTCAGCCGGGAAGAGCAGATGATCATGTACACCCCGATGCGGCTTATGAGCGGCAAAGCGGCAGGTGCAGACGAGGACGAGGATGGAGACGCCGGTTACGGCTTCGGCTGGGGAGTCCGAAACGATCCCGAATTCGGGCTGACTGTCAATCACAGCGGCGGCATGCCCGGCCTCGAAACCTGGTTTGAGCGTTTTGTCGACGCAGACAGAGTACTTGTGATTCTCAACTGCCGCGATCCCGAGGATGCCAAGGCATATGACGCTTTCTTTAACGGAATGCGGGCTGTCACAAAGAATCAGGAGCCTGAGCTGATCCGTACTGCAGAGGAACTTGCAGTCCGGGAGCCAGACAGGTCCGGATGGGAGTACTTCTGCGGGAAGTACGACTTCAGCTGCGAGGATTACCGCCTCGACGAAATTTGCATGAAGGACGGAGACCTGTATGCAGTTTTGTCCTATAAAGGGGGCAGATGCACATACAGACTGTATCCTCTGGAAGACGGCAGTTTCGGTATGAAACCTTTCTACGGCAACATTACTTTCGGTGAAGGCACACTGAGCCTCTGGGGAGAAACCGGACATAAGCTGTGAAGGCCAGGAACAAATGCGATCTCGCAGGCGAGTTTATCGGAATCCTGCAGGCGAGTTTTGCGACACCCCCTGCAGGCGAATTTTGAAGCGTCCATCTGTCAAGAAAAAACACTTGACAGATGGACGCTTTTCGTGTATGATACGCAGGGTGGTCTCATGGAAACGATTTTTGAACGCACATTACTGTTTGATTTTTACGGAGAGCTTCTGACGGAAAGACAGCAGGAAATCTACGAAGACGTCGTCATGAACGACATGTCGCTGTCGGAAGCCGCCGAAGCCTACGGGATCTCCCGCCAGGGGATTCACGATACGCTGCGCCGCTGCGAACGCGCGATGCAGGAGATGGAACAGAAGCTGCATGCCGTGGAGCAGTTCGAAAAGGTGCGCAGAGCCGTGGAATCCATGGACCGGATTCTTGAAGATCCGGGGAACGGAATTCCGGAGGAAACAAATGAGAAGCTCCGCGGACTCACCGCAGAGATCATGAGAGATATAGGGTGAATATATGGCTTTTGAAAGCTTATCCGAAAAATTCCAGAAAATATTCAGCGGCCTGAAAGGAAAGGGCAAACTCACGGAAGCCGACGTCAAGGCAGCGATGCGTGAAGTCCGGATGGCGCTTTTAGAAGCGGACGTGAGCTTCAAGGTTGTAAAGCAGTTCGTTGCCGCGGTGCAGGAGCGCGCGATTGGCGAAGACATCATGAACGGACTGAATCCCGGACAGATGGTCATCAAGATCGTCAACGAGGAAATGATCCGGCTCATGGGCTCGGAAGGCGCAGAACTGAAACTGAGACCGGCAAGTGAAATCACGGTCATCATGCTTCTCGGCCTTCAGGGCGCAGGTAAGACGACCATGGCCGCAAAGCTTGCGAAGAAGCTGATGCGGAACGGCCGGAAGCCGCTTCTTGCGGCACTCGACGTTTATCGTCCGGCAGCAATCAAACAGCTGCAGATCAACGGGGAACGGGCCGGTGCGCCGGTTTTCACGATGGGCGACCAGAACAGGCCTGCGGATATTGCGCGTGCTGCGGTTTCGCATGCGAAGCAGAACGGCTGCAATGTTGTGATCCTGGATACCGCCGGACGTCTGCACATCGATGATGACATGATGCAGGAACTTCTGGATATCAAAGCTGCAGTTGACGTCACGACATCGGTACTCGTTGTCGATGCGATGACCGGCCAGGACGCGGTGAATGTCGCGGCTTCCTTCAATGATACGATCGGCATCGACGGTGTCATCCTGACAAAACTGGACGGCGATACCAGGGGCGGCGCGGCGCTTTCCATCCGGGCCGTGACAGGAAAACCGATCCTGTATTCGGGCATCGGCGAGAAGCTGGACGACCTGGAGCAGTTCTATCCGGACCGCATGGCCTCCCGGATTCTCGGTATGGGTGATGTGCTGACGCTGATTGAAAAGGCAGCGCAGGAAGTCGACTACGAGGACGCGGACAAGCTCAGCAAGAAAATGATGAAGGGCAAGTTCGATTACGACGACTATCTTGTCCAGATGCAGCAGATGCAGAAAATGGGCGGAATCGGCGCAATCATGAACATGCTCCCGGGCTCGGGTTTCATGGGGCTCGGCAAAATGAAGGGCAATATGCCGGATCCGGATGAGTCCGAAAAGCAGCTCAAAAAGATCGAGGCGATGATCTATTCCATGACGCCCTACGAGCGTTCGCATCCGGATGCGCTGACACCGCAGCGGAAGATCCGCATCGCAAAAGGCGCAGGCCTTTCGATGGATCAGGTGAACCGCATGGTCAAGCAGTTCAATGAGAGCCGGAAAATGATGAAGCAGATGACCGGCATGATGAAGGGAAAGCGCGGGAGATTCAAACTGCCTTTCTGAAACAATATGACAAAGGGTACAGACGGAGTATTCCGTTTACCATAAATAACAAAATTTTCCTGAGGAGGAAACCACAAATGGTCAAGTTAAGATTAAAGAGAATGGGCAAGAAGAAAACCCCTTACTACCGCATTGTCGTCGCTGATGCGAAATCCCCGAGAGACGGCAGATTCATTGAGGAAATCGGAATCTATGATCCGAACCAGGAACCCTCTCTGGTAAAGGTAGATGCAGACGCCGCCAAGAAATGGCTTGCAAACGGGGCACAGCCCACGGAGACCGTCGCGAGACTTCTGAAGAATGCCGGTATCGAGTAAGTTTGTTCCATCACCACTTGAGGAGGTATCACAATGAAGGAATTAGTTGAGACGATTGCAAAAGCTTTGGTGGATGCACCGGATCAGGTAGTTGTGACGGAGCAGGTGAGCGAAAAAGGCGTTCTCCTGACACTGCAGGTTGCGCAGTCGGATATCGGCAAGGTCATCGGCAAGCAGGGCAAGGTCGCGAATGCGATCCGCTCGGTTGTGAAGGCGGCCGGCATCCGCAAGGGCGTTCATGTCATGGTGAACATCGAGTAAGCAGCTGTTTTTTAGGGACGGGTTTTGCCGGTCCCTGAAATGCGGCAGCGCCTTGGAAAACGAAATGGAAGAGGAATATTTACGGATCGGCGTGATAACCTCCCCTCACGGGATCCGCGGAGAAGTGAATGTTTATCCGACCACCGACGATGTGCGGCGCTTTTCGCAGGTGAAGAGCGTAACCGTGGACCGGCAGGGGAAACTCCTGCGCATGGACATCACCGGAGTCAAGCAGTTTAAAGGCATGGTCATTCTCGGGCTCTCGGGCATCCGGGACCGGAATGAAGCGGAACTTTACCGCAATGCGGAGGTGCTGATTTACAAGTCGGAATCTCCGAAAGAAGAAGGCCGCTATCTTGTCTGCGATCTTCTCGGCATGACTGTATACGATGAACAGGGGAACGAGATCGGTGAAATATCCGATGTGCTTTTCACCGGGGCGAACAGCATCTATGAGGTGCAGCGGCCCGGGAAAAAGAATCTTCTCCTTCCGGCAATTCCGGATTGTATCCGGAAGGTTGATGTTGAGAACAAGCGGATGACGGTATATGTGCTGCCGGGACTGGAGGATCTGTAATGCATTTTTATGTGCTGACCCTGTTTCCGGAACTGATTCAGACGGTAGTGTCTGAAAGCATCATCGGCCGTGCGCAGAAAAAGGGACTGCTGTCCGTGACGGCTGTCAATATCCGGGACTATTCGGAGGATGAGCGGCATCACCATGTTGACGATTACCCCTACGGCGGCGGAAGAGGAATGCTGATGCAGGCATCTCCGGTCGTGTCCTGCTGCCGGGATGTGCTTCAGAAAACCGGCGCCGGGACGCGTGTGATCTACATGAGTCCCCAGGGAAAGACCTTTGACGAGGAAACTGCCAGGGAACTTTCGCAGGAGGAGAACCTGATTTTCCTCTGCGGCCATTATGAGGGCATCGACGAGCGGGCAATCGAGCTCTGCGTGACAGATGAAATCTCGATCGGGGATTATGTACTGACCGGCGGCGAGCTGCCGGCTCTTGTGATGATCGATGCCATATCCCGGCTGGTGCCGGGGGTTCTTCGGGAAGGATCCGCTTCGGAGGAGAGCTTTTCGGGAAACCTTCTTGAATATCCGCAGTATACGCGGCCGGAGGAATTCATGGGCCTTCGGGTACCGGAAATCCTGCTTTCGGGCCATCACGAAAATGTCGAAAAATGGCGCAGGAAGCAGCAGATCAAACGGACCTATGAGCGCCGGCCGGAACTCCTTTCCGGTGCTGAACTCACGAAAGAAGAGAAGCGGTATCTTGCGGAACTGAAAAAAGAGGATTGTGAATGATTTCTTATGCGGCAAACGGCAGGATCAGCGGAGTCTGGATCGTGCGCCGGCTGCTTTCTCAGAAACTGATCTGTGCGGGCGAGCGGGACATTACATATGATGCGGGAAAAAGGACAATCCGGGGACTGCAGTTCTCGGAGGAACTGAAGTCCGATCTTGACATCATGGAGGATTTCCGGACAGTCGCAAGGAATGTGCTTACGCTGTATTTCTTCGCAGAAGGGCAGGAATATCTCCGGGTACCTGTGGCGGATGTAGCGCCTTCGTATCATGAAACGCTTCATTTCGAGGATATTTCGGGAATTTCGCTGCTGCAGATGGTTTCGGATCAGCATATCCGCATCTGGTTTGATGACGAGGAAACGGAAGTTTACGCGGAACGGGGCTTTCTCATGGCCGTGCCGGATGCCGAAGAGCTTCTTCGGGATTTCGTGCGGATGATCTTTCTGTTCGGCAGTGAAACCGGTCCTTCCAGGATTCTGGTCCGCGAAAAGCAGGAAATTGACACGAGAGAACTATCACCGGATCTTACGATCAGTTACGGGCCCGATTCCCTGTCCATGGGCGGTTCCGGCTCGGAACTGGCCTATCTTTACATTGAGGACGAGGATTCGCCGGGAGATGCAGAGTCGCTTGTAACGGAAGAAGTGGAATCGACGCTTCTTCGGCTTCATCAGATGATGCAGGACATTGACGATGCATCCGATTCTGCGAATCAGGATTCGTCCCGTTTCGGACTTTCCTTTGATGAGGGGAAGAGCATTCTGTTCGGCGACAGCTACGCTGCCGTTCCGGACGGCTTTCTGGTATCGGTGGATCTTTCCGGAAAGGAATGCCGTATGTGGCTTCCGAATCCCGAAAACCCGGAGGAATGGGAAGCATCCCTGTTCTCGGTACAGCTTTCGGAAGATTCGGAATCCTGCGGAAAGGAAGCGCTTTCTACAGAATCCCGGGAGGGACAGAGTTTCCGGGTCGAGCGGGTGGTTCAGAATCAGGACCACGGCCTTCATGCGGTGATCCGCATGATCGGCGTCCCGGATGATGTGCTGGAGAAGGCACGCGGGGCGGCGGAAACGCTGCTTCAGAATATTTCCTTCGGAGAGAACCGCACCGAAGCATGACAAAAGGAGAAGGATGAATAAAGTAAAAGTCAGCACACTCGCGAAAAAGATGGGGCTTCGGAACCTGACGCCCGATCTGAATTTGGAGGAGCGCTTTATCGAGTCTCCGGATATCAACCGTCCGTCTCTGCAGTTCGCAGGTTTCTGGGATTACTACGACACGATGCGCGTGCAGATTGTAGGTCTGGTGGAATACACCTATCTGCAGAAGATGGATCCCGAAATCCGGACGAAAATGTATCATGATTTCATGGAAAAAGGCTGTCCGGCCATTATTTTCGCGCGGACGCTGTATCCGGACGAAATCCTGCTGCAGCTTGCGAATGAGGCGGGCATCCCGATCCTTCTGACGGATCAGAACACATCCATTATCACGGCGGAGGTCATCCGCTGGCTGCATGTGCAGCTCGCGCCGATGATTTCAATCCACGGCGTCCTGGTCGATGTTTACGGCGAGGGTGTTCTGATCACCGGCGAATCCGGCATCGGAAAATCCGAGGCCGCGATCGAGCTCATCAAGCGCGGCCACCGTCTCGTTTCGGACGATGTCGTGGAAATCCGCAAGGTTTCGGACGATTCCCTGATCGGTTCCGCCCCGGAAATCACGCGGCATTTCATTGAGCTTCGGGGTATCGGCATTATTGATGTCAAGACCCTGTTCGGCGTGGAATCCGTGAAAAACACGCAGGCGATCGATCTCGTAATCCAGCTTGAAGACTGGAGAAAAGAGACGGAATACGACCGGATGGGCATTGAGGACCAGTATATCGAATATCTCGGAAACCGGGTCGTGTGCCATCATCTGCCGGTCCGTCCCGGCCGGAACCTCGCGATCATCGTGGAGGCGGCGGCAGTCAACCACCGCCAGAAGAAGATGGGCTACAACGCGGCGCACGAGCTGTACCAGCGTGTCCAGGACAATCTGCTCAGAAAAGAAAAGGATGAGCCGGATGAATTTTTCTACTAAGCTGCGGGAACACTTCCCGGGGGCGGAAATCCGGGAAAATGTTCCGCTCGGGAAAATGACGACCTTCCGCTGCGGGGGGAACGCGGCATGCTTCGTGAGCCCGAAGGATGCGCGGGAACTTTCGGAACTTCTGACATTCCTTCGGGATGAAGGAGAAGCGGTCTTTCTTCTGGGACGCGGAAGCAATATCCTGGTAAGCGACAGCGGTTTTTCGGGAACGGTCCTGTCGATGCGGGAGCACTTTTCGGATATCGCCGTATCGGACGATGGGAAGATCCGTGCAGGATCCGGCGCACTGATGCCGGATGTTTCACGCGCGGCGCTTTCCCGGGGTCTTTCCGGGCTGGAATTCATGGCCGGAATCCCCGGAACAATCGGCGGCGGCGTGCGGATGAACGCAGGCGCCTACGGATCGGAAATCCGTGATATCATACTGGAAGCGACGCTCCTTCTTCCGGATGGAACCGTACGGTATTTTAAAAAAGATGAGCTGGCGCTTTCATACCGGCACTCCAGGATCCCCGAGCTTTCGGCTGTTGTAATCGAAGCAGTTTTTCAGGGAATCCCGAAGAAAACCGAAGAGATCCGTGCCAGGATGGACGATCTTCAGCAGCGGCGCCGGGACAAACAGCCCTTAAATTACGGCTCCGCGGGCAGTACATTCAAACGCCCGGAAGGCTATTTCGCCGGCAAACTGATCCAGGATGCCGGGATGAAGGGCTTCCGGATCGGCGATGCGGCGATTTCGGAAAAACATGCCGGCTTCGTTGTCAATTTGGGGTCGGCCTCATCATCCGATGTGTACCGTGTTATCAGTGCGGTACAGCGGGAGGTCATGCGGCAGTTTTCGGTGCGCCTTGAGCGGGAAGTAATCCTTTTGGGAGATTTCCCGGAAGAGGATGCTCCGGTTGATGCAGTCATTCAGGAGGAGAGCGATGTCATTTTCAGCTGACGTAAAGGCGGAACTCTCTAAGATCATGCCCGAGAAGGATCACTGTGTGCGCGCGGAACTTTCGGCTTTTCTTTCGCCGGAAGAAGCGCTTGCGGATCCCGAACTCGTGCGCCGGCCCTGCTGCAGGAAGGCTTTCCTTCGGGGACTGTTCCTGCGGTCGGGTTCAATCAATGATCCGGAGAAGATGTACCACCTCGAAATCGTCTGCGACAGCAGGAGTTTCGCGATCCGCCTGAAAGAAATTTTAACTTCTTATCAACTTCGCGCAAAAATAGTTGATCGGAAGGGGCACTTTGTGGTATATTTAAAAGACAGCAGCCAGATTGCTGATTTTCTGGCGCTGATCCAGGCGAATGTTTCCCTGTTCAGCCTGGAGAACACCATGGTGGTCAAGGATGTCCGCAATACCGTCAACAGGAGGGTGAACTGTGAGACGGCGAACATCAAGAAAACGGTGTCGGCTTCCCTGTCCCAGATCGAGGCGATCGAATATATCCGGGATCATATCGGCTTTGAAAAGCTGCCGGAGAACCTTCGTGAAACCGCACGCCTGAGACTGGAAAACCCGGACGATTCCCTGCAGGATCTCGGCCTGAAGCTGAATCCGCCGGTCGGAAAGTCCGGAATGAATCACCGCTTAAGGAAGCTTAAAAAGATCGCAGAAGAGGAGAAATTATGAAAACATCAACTGTTACCGTAGGACTGAACGGGCTTAATGCGCATGAAATTGCGATGTCAGTTCAGACGGCAAGCCGTTTTTCGTCGGAGATTCATCTTGCAGACGGAGACCGCAGGATGAATGCGAAAAGTATTATGGGCATGATGGCACTCGGCCTTGCGCTCGGTGATGATGTGACGATTGAAGCGAACGGCCCCGATGAGGAAGAGGCGGTTCAGGCTATGGCCGCATACCTTATGGGGACAAACGGCACGCTTTAAGCGGATAAGGGGGGAGACTTTCTCTGGGAGGAAGCCTCCCCTTTCATGAATCGTTTTTTAGGAAAGTGAGGATCGCAAAGTGACAGATGAACGGCTTATGATGCTCCGGGAAAAGATGGCGGAGACAAACACAGCGGTTTATATCGTCCCGACGGCGGATTTTCATGAGTCTGAATATGTCGGCGACTATTTCAAGGCCCGCGCATTCCTGACCGGCTTTTCGGGATCGGCGGGAACGGCCGTCGTGACGCAGGATTCGGCGGTTCTTTTCACGGACGGAAGATATTTTATCCAGGCGGAACGGGAGCTTGAAGGATCGGGCTTTACACTTATGCGGATGGGGGAGAAGGACGTCCCGACCCTTACCGAATATGTGCGTTCGGTACTTCCCCCGGAGGGCGTGATCGGGTTTGACGGCCGAACCATGAATGCTGCCGAAGGCGAGAAGCTTCTTGCGATCGCCGAAGAAAAAGGCGGATCGCTTTCGGTTTCTGAGGATCTTGTGGACCAGATCTGGCCGGACCGTCCGCAGCGCGCAAGAAGCCGCGCACGCGTGCTTTCCGAAGAATATTCCGGCGAGACCGTGCAGGAGAAGATCGCGCGTATCCGCGCGAAAATGAAGGAATACGGGGCGGCAATCCACATCCTGACGACTTTGGATGATATCGCATGGCTCCTGAATATCCGCGGCAGCGACGTCCGTCACTGGCCGGTTGTGCTTTCGTACCTGATGCTGACCGAAAAGGGCTGCGTCCTGTACATTTCCGGGGCGGCGCTGACGGATGAGGTAAAAAAACACCTTGCCGAGAACCGGGTTTCGACCGCGCCTTATGAGGATATTTACAAGATCGCCGATATGCTGAATACAAAGCATATGGGAACCGTGCTTCTTGATAAAAAGAAAGTCAATTACCGGATTGTTTCGGCAGTTTCCGGGGCCAATGAGATTCTGGACCGGCCGAATCCGACCGTGCTGATGAAGGCCGTGAAAAATGAAACGGAAATCCGGAATATCCGCGCCGCACATGTGAAGGACGGCGTCGCAATGGTGCGGTGGCTGTACTGGCTGAAGAATACCATCGGTACGGAGGAACTCACGGAAATCAATGCTTCGGACCGGCTGGAGCAGTTCAGAAGAGAGCAGGAAGGTTTTGTGGATCTCTCCTTCGGAACGATTGCGGCCTACCGGGACAACGCGGCGATGATGCACTATTCTGCAAAGGAAGAGAGCGCGGCCGTACTTCAGCCGGAGCATTTCCTTCTCGTCGATTCAGGCGGGCATTATCTGGAGGGTTCAACGGACATCACGAGAACCGTCGCTCTGGGACCGCTCACAGAGCGGGAAAAAGAGCTGTTCACGACCGTTCTCCGGAGCAACCTGAACCTCGCGGCGGCGAAATTCCTTTATGGCTGTACCGGTCAGAACCTTGATGTTCTGGCGCGGGGACCGCTGTGGGAGCTCGGGCTTGACTATAAATGCGGCACCGGGCACGGCATCGGGTATCTTCTGAACGTGCACGAGGCGCCGAATGGCTTCCGCTGGAAACAGGTGGCGGAACGGAATGATTCCGCGGTTCTTGAGGCCGGAATGGTGACGACGGATGAGCCGGGCGTCTACATCGAGGGAGAGCTCGGCATCCGGACTGAAAACGAACTCCTCTGTGTGAAGGCGGAGGAGAATGAATACGGGCAGTTCATGGAATTCGAATGCGTGACGCTCTGTCCGATCGATCTTGAGGCAGTGATTCCCGCGATGCTGACAAAGCGCGAGAAGAAACTGCTGAACGACTATCATGAAAAGGTATATCAGGAGCTTTCGCCGTACCTTCCCCGGGAGGAACAGCTGTGGCTTCGCTATCAAACAAGGGAGGTATAAACGATGGAAAAGAAAAATGCATGGACTTCGTACAGGAAGAGAGAGACAAAGACGGTTCTTTCGCTGAATGAGGACTACAAAAAGTTCCTTTCAGCATCCAAGACCGAACGCCTTGCTGCAGAAAACAGCATTATAGCGGCAGAAAAGGCGGGCTTCGTGAATCTTCAGACGATCATTGCGGAAGGTCGGGAAATCAAACCCGGCGACAAGATCTATGCGGTCTGGATGAAGAAAACCGCCGCGCTTTTTGTGATCGGCGAGGAACCGCTGACTGCGGGCATGAACATTCTCGGCGCGCACATCGACTCTCCGCGGCTTGACATCAAGCAGGTCCCGCTGTACGAGGACAAGGAATTTGCCTATCTTGACACGCATTATTACGGCGGCATCAAGAAGTATCAGTGGGTGACGCTGCCCCTTGCAATCTACGGTGTCATTGTGAAGAAGGACGGAACCGTTGTGAATGTCGCAGTCGGCGACAAGGACGGCGATCCGGTGCTCTGCATCACGGATCTTCTGCCGCATCTCGGAGCGGACCAGATGAAGAAGGGCGCTGCGAACGTCATCGAGGGCGAGGACCTGAATGTTATGATCGGCTCGCGTCCCCTGGAGGGCGAGGAGAAAGAAGCCGTCAAAGCCCAGCTTCTGAAGTTCTTCAAGGATACCTACGATATCGAAGAAGATGATTTCCTTTCGGCAGAACTTGAAATCGTACCCGCCGGTGCGGCCAGAGACCTCGGCTTCGACCGTTCGATGGTGATCGGCTACGGCCACGATGACCGCGTCTGTGCATATACTTCGCTTCGCGCGATTCTGGAAACCCCGGCGCCGAAGAAGACCGCCGTCTGTCTCCTGACCGACAAGGAGGAGATCGGCTCTGTCGGCGCGACCGGCGCACAGTCCTTCTTCTTTGAGAATACGGTGGCAGAGATCCTGAACCTCATGGGCGAGACCAATAACCTCGCGGTACGGCACGCGCTCAGCAGATCCCGTATGATCTCATCTGACGTTTCCGCAGGCTTCGATCCGATCTATCCGGGCGTCAACGAATCAAAGAACAGCGCGTTCCTGGGGCACGGCATCTGCTTCAACAAATTCACCGGCGCAAGAGGAAAGAGCGGCAGCAACGATGCGAATGCGGAATATGTTGCCGTCATCCGGAAAATCATGGATGACAACAAAGTTGCTTTCCAGACCTGCGAACTCGGTAAGGTTGATCAGGGCGGCGGCGGAACCATCGCCTACATCTCCGCAAAGTACGGGATGGAAGTCATCGACGCCGGCGTTCCGGTGCTGTCGATGCATGCACCCTGGGAAGTCGTTTCGAAGGCGGATGTCTACGAGGCAGTCAAGTGCTACAAGGCTTTCCTGAAGGATGCGTAAAACGGACGGATAAATAAGTATGGAATCAAAACTGATCCTGGCGTCGGGCTCTCCCCGGCGCCGGGAACTTCTTAACCGGGCTGGGGTTTCTTTTACCGTACGTGTGAGTGCGGCGGAGGAGAACTATACCGCAGAAGAACCTTCGGAAATCGTGCGGGAACTTTCGCGAAAGAAAGCGGAAGCGGTAGCGGAAGAAATCCTGAATGAACGGGCAGCGTGTCCGGAATCGGAGGACAGACAGACGGCCTGCATTGTCCTTGGTGCGGACACGGTTGTCGCTGTCGGCGGCCGGATTCTCGGAAAGCCGGCGGACGACCGGGAGGCGCGGGAGATGATCCGAAGCATTGAGGGCAGGGCACACCAAGTCTATACGGGTGTCCATATGATCCGGATCGCGCCGGAAGCTTCGGGCTGCGTCAGGCTTTCGGACTGCGAAACCCGGAATTTCTCCGAATGCACGCTGGTGCATGTCGTGCCGCTGACGGCGCAGGAGATCCGGGACTATGTCGCCTGCGGTGAGTCTCTCGACAAGGCAGGCGCCTATGCGATCCAGGGCGCTTTCGGGAAGTACATTGACCGCTTTGAAGGCGATTACGAAAACGTGATCGGCCTTCCGGTGACGCGGGTGCTTCGCGAACTCCGGTCGTTGTCGGAGGAGGAAGAAGATGAATGAAGTGACAGCCGGACTGATCCGGGAAAAACTCCCGCCGATCGGGGCGGATTACAACAAATTCGATCGCGGAAGGCTGTTCCTTGCCGCCGGATCCTATGGGATGGCCGGCGCGGCAGTCCTTTCGGGGCGTGCGGCCCTGCGTGCAGGTGTCGGCTATCTTGACATGGCAGTCCCTGAATCCATCTATCCGATTGTGACCGCCGCGATTCCGGAGGCAGTCTGCACCATTTACCGGGAGGATGATCCGGAAGACCTGCAAAGTAAAATCGCGGACGGAGTCCGGAAGGCAACGGCCGCTGCAGCCGGACCGGGACTTGGAAAGAACCGGAACATCGTGATGCCGGTTCTTCTGGAGCTTTCCGGAGAAAAACTCCTTCTTGATGCGGACGGACTGAATTATCTCGCGGAACAGAGGCCGGCGCGGGATTCGATCCGTTTTTCGGAGCTGGCGCTGACTCCGCATACGGGAGAGATGGAAAGGCTGATCCAAAAGACCCGCTCAGAGATCGAAAATGACCGTTTTTCGGCGGTTTCCTGCTGCGCACGGGAATTTCATGCCTGCACGCTCCTGAAGGGCAGAAACACGCTGATTTCGACGCCTCACGGCGATGTGCGGATGAATCCGACCGGAAATGCCGGGCTCGCGCGCGCAGGATCCGGAGATACGCTGACCGGTATCGTCGGGGCCCTGATGGCGCAGGGCATGAGCGCGTACGACGCACTGTGCGCAGGCGCATGGATCCACGGAACGGCAGGAGACCTGTGCCGCGAAGAATACGGAATCCGTTCGTATCTTCCGGAGGATCTTACAGAGATGCTCCCGCAGGTCTTTTCGATGCTGGAAAAGTGACGAATCTTTCGGCAGATTTACCGCTTTAGCATGGTAAACTGCCGAAATTTTCTTTTCCGGTTGACATTCGGGAAGAATCTAATACAATATTTAACATATATTCTTTTGATTAAGAGGAGCGGAAGCATGAACAAGGAAAACATCAAAAAAGTCGTTCTGGCCTATTCGGGCGGACTGGACACCTCGATTATTATTCCCTGGCTGAAGGAGAATTACAATAACTGTGAAGTCATCGCCGTTTCCGGCAACGTCGGGCAGGCGGACGAACTGGAAGGCCTGGAGGAAAAGGCCCTCGCGACCGGCGCGAGCAAGCTTTACGTGCTGGATCTCACAGATGAATTCGTCAATGACTATATCATCCCGACCATGCAGGCCGGCGCAAAGTATGAGGAATACCTTTTAGGCACTTCCTTTGCCCGCCCGCTGATCGCAGAGAAACTTGCGAAAATCGCGCTTGAAGAGGGCGCCGATGCGATCGCGCACGGCTGCACCGGCAAGGGCAACGACCAGGTCCGGTTTGAACTGGCGATCAAGTCGGTTGCGCCGAATATGCCGGTCATCGCGCC
>CADCPV010000093.1 GCA_902803345.1 uncultured Eubacteriales bacterium
ACCGCTGAAAAACAGTCAAAATCGAAGAGAAAAAGTGCTATTTAATCTCGTTTTGGCTCGAAAAAGGAGTTGTTGACCAAACACTATTTATGGATATTTTTTCCGAAGATGCTTTCGAAAACAGGCGGGAGTATATATGCGGCTACTACAAAAGCGGCAATCATGGGGATCTTCACAGAGAGTATCAGTACCTGACGAAGGAAAGATCCGACAGATTTGTTAATGAGACAGCAGATAAATTGCCGGAAATCCTGGGGGACTGCAGTTGGAAATCTATGTAATGACATACGGACACCCCTTGTGGGATGAAACCGCTTCATACGCAGAAAACTGTTCATGGAAGGCGGGACCGTATCTTTCGAAAAAAATGAGGAACAACGGGTTTTCGGAAACCGAACGGGTACTGGTGGCGACAAAAAACCGCAGGCCTGTCGGTTACTGCACCTTTTCCATGAAAGATGAGCTTCCGGAGGATTCGGATTATTCTCCGTTCATCGGCTTTGTTTTTGTCGATGAGAAACAAAGAGGCAGAAGGATCTCGGAAAAGTTGATCGGAAAAGCTCTCGATTACGCAAAATCCATAGGCTACGAAACGGTGTATATCCTCAGCGGCGAAATCGGGCTTTACGAAAAATACGGGTTCGTAAAAATCGGGGACGAAGAGACTGTCTACGGGACAAGGGACCAGTTGTTTCGAAAAAAGACGGTGTGATCCGAACATTCAAATCTGCCGGTGTATTGCAAAAGCCGGTCAGCGCAGATGACAGGGCCTGGGATACTTAAAAAGAAATGACTCCTGTCAGGCTTCTCAAAAAAAACCCGGGGATTTTCCCGCAGCAAAGGGAATGAAAGGAGATCAAAGGCGGCATGAATGACTGCAGAATCGATTTCAGGCGTTTTATCGGTCCCGGGCTTGTCTGGGCAGCCGGGCTTCTTCTTGTTTTCATATACGCGCCCAAAACAGTAAATCTCAACGGCATGGTCGCGCTGGGTTTTCTGGGATTGTGCGCCGGCACCTTCTGGGCACTGTTTGCGCTGTACCGCGAATATGACAAGACAGGCAGGGAATGGCCGGATTTTTTGGAGAGATTCTTTCCAAATTACCCGATAATGGAAGACAACAGCGAGCTGACCCAAAGGCTGAGCGGATTCCGGAAGAGCTACAGCGACTTCCTTTCAAGCGGAAAGGAGGAAAAAAACAGTTCTCTTCAGGACTACGCGTCCCAGCTGATGTGGCACAGTACTGCACTTCAGAAAAAGCGCCTGATGAAAAACAACCTGACCCTTGAGATGGATTCCGTACGCAGAGCCTATTCGGACAAAGAAAGCTGTGTCAGGCAGAACAGGTATTTTGACGGCAGATACAGGGTGAATGACATCTATGAGGAGATTTCGGCCTTAAGGACAGTTAAAAAGGACGGGAAGATCCTGAAACGCATGAAGGACAGTGAAGTGGCGCATTTCACCCTGCTTTCCGCAAACCAGATCGGCGGAGACCTGATCACATGTCCAAGCTGCGGGAATCCGACCACAAGGGCGAATCTTCTTGACGGCTGTGATTACTGCGGCACCCGGTTTACTGTCGAAGATATGGAAAACAGGGTTGACAGCTTCGGGTTAAGACGGGATTTTCTGACGAACGAGAGCAAAAGCGATGCAGTCAGAGAATTGATGTTTCCCTGGACAACCCTTCTTATAATGCTTCCTCTGATTTACTTTGGTCTGATCGGGGCATTCGCATACATGCCCGGCACCAATATCTTCCTGAGACTGATAACGGGACTTCTGGCTGCAGGACTATTGGGGCTTCTCGGATGGTGTCTCAAATCAATATTTGTGACATTGCTCACCCCGCTGCTTCTTTTGATCAGCGCGTCCTCAAAATCGATAAAGAGGAAGCTGATATACAGCCGCGACCAGGAGGAGATTCAGGAGCAGAAAATGGCAGATCTGGTTCGGAGGACGGATCCGTTATTCTCGATTCAGAGTTTCTTTGGGGGTCTTCAGAACAAACTGTCCGCCGTGCATTATGCGGAAACCCAAAAGCAGATCAACGCGTTTTCCGAAAAAGACCTGTCCGATCTGGCAGAAAAATACAAAAACGTTGTGGACGTCGATTTCAGAAGCATGACGATGCAGTCTTATGAAACGGACGGAAATTTACAGACTGCGGCTGTCGGCGCAAAGCTTCATATTCTGGAATACAGAAAAGGCAGGATAAGAGAACGGGATGAAAAGCTGAAAATAACGATGATTAAGGACGCGGGCTGCGAAACGCAGGCCGTCTGCAGCGCGTCTGTACTCAGATGCAGAGGCTGCGGCGCCAGTCTTTCGTTAATGGAAGGCAAAACCTGCAAATACTGCGGCCGGGATCTTGACCTGAAACTGTATGACTGGGTGATCGCAGATTATAAAATCATGTAAAGACAGGAAGATTTTGGCGGCGCTTTCGGGAAGGGCACTGCCGGAAAAATAATCATTGATTTTCAAAGGCCCATCCTGTATAATAACGTTAATCTTAAACAGGAGTACAAAACCATGATCAAAAACGCCGTCATCGGCTAACTGAATAGAGGCGCCGAGCATGCCGGGAGGGATCTGTCCCCCTTGGTTTTTGTGCGCCGGTTTCAAGTAACTTCTGAGAGTGGGAGCCGCAGGACGCAGCCGCAACGGGAGCTGCTTCGCTGCGGTTTTTTATGTGCTTTTTATGCGAAAATGAACGAAAATGAAAATACGGGAACAAAGGAGGATTGTGATGCGTAACGAACAGATTCATCTGGAAAAAATAACATGGGACAATTATTCCAAAATCTGCAAACTGCGGGTTACAAAGGAACAGGACGATTTTGTCGCGAGAAACGAATGGAGCCTTGTCCATGCTTATGTCGCGATTTCCGAGGGAGTAACCACACCCTATCCTTTTGGAATCTATCTGGGGAAAAAGCCTGTCGGGTTTGTAATGATCGGCTATAACGGCTATGAGGAGGGCGACCCGGAGTTCATGAAGAACAGCTATTTCATCTGGCGCTTCATGATCGACAGGAGATACCAGGGAAACGGATACGGACGGCAGGCATTCCAGCTGGTACTGGACTTTGTCAGAACGTTTCCGTGCGGCCCGTCGGACATCTGTTGGCTGTCTTACGAGCCGGAGAACCTGGCCGCGAAAAATCTGTATGCGTCCTTCGGCTTCGTGGAAGCCCCGGAGGGCTATGTGGAAGGTGAGGAAATGCCCGCGATTTTGAAGCTGTGAAACGAGGGGCAGAAGGAGAATATTGATTATGGACAAAAAGTCAATAATGGAAAAGCTTGTCTGCGAAGCCCATGAAAAAGGGCTTTTCAACGGCACCTGGCTCTACGCGGAGCATGGCGAAATCATTTCCAAAGGGGCTGTCGGTTTCCGCGACCCGGAGGACAAACTCCCCATGCAGGAGGACAGCATCTTTGACCTGGCCTCCGTCAGCAAGCAGTTCACTGCCGCGGCAATAATGCTGCTGGTTCGGAAGGGCTTTGTGGGACTGGAAGACGAGATTACGAAGTATTTTCCGGAGCTCCCTTATCCGGGCGTAACGGTGCGGCAGCTTTTGACCCACACCGGCGGCGTGCCCGATTATTTTGAGGATATTGAGTTTCTGGTCCGGATCTGGGAAGAAGAACACAGAATCCCGGACAATCATGACATCATCCGCTTCCTCTGCGAGAGTAAGATTGAAGCCTATTTCGCGCCCGGAGACAGTTTTGAGTATTCCAATTCCGACTACTGCCTGCTGGCGCTGATCGTGGAGCAGGTCTCCGGAATGTCTTTTGAGGTATTTTTGCAAAAGAATATTTTTGAGCCTACCGGTATGAACGCGACGGCAGTCTGTCATGTGCGCAGGGACGGCTATCCCTCCGACAACTTCGTGCGTGCGCTGGTGCTGGAGGACGGGCGGTACATTCTTCCGGACGTCTCCAAAAATGATGATGACGTCGTTGCGGAGGATGGGACCAGCGGCGAAGGCGGCGTGTATTCCAATGTTTTTGATCTGATGATCTGGGACCGGGTGCTGCGTGAGGAGAAACTGCTTACCCGGGAAGAGCAGCAGCTCATGTACACGCCTGTAAAGCTTAACAGCGGCGAGGTCTATGTGGACGAAGAGGAAGGAACAGGCTACGGCTTCGGCTGGGATATCAGAAACGATGCGGAGCTTGGCCTGATCGTCTCCCACAGCGGCTGGCATAAAGGCTCCTACGCTCAGTATGAGCGCTTCATCGATGCGGACGGACTGCTCATTATGCTTTACTGCCGCGATCCCGGGGATTCTCATGCGAGCCGGGTCTTTTTTGAGGGCATGCGAGGCATTGCAAGGGGCGAGGTGCCCCAGCCCGTATGCACGCTGGAGGAGCGCATGGAGCAGAACCCCGACAAATCCGCCTGGGAGAGCTTCTGCGGCAAATACGCCCATGAAGAGGGTGACACTTTCTATCCGGACGAGGTTTATCTGCGGGATGAGAACCTGTATGTAAAATGGATGCGCACCCACGGTGACGGCTTTAACTGGAAGCTTTACCCGCTGGGAGATAATGAGTTCGGCATCAAGAAGTTTGATTTCACCATCCGCTTCGGCGAAGGTCAGCTGACCTGCTTTGACGAGGTCTACAGGAAGCTGTAAGCGGCAAAGACCTGTGCTTTGGGATTTCAATTTCGGATTTGTGTCAGATGATTAATTGCCGCGGATGCATTATATTGTGCGAATTCCGATAAAACGGAATGCCCATTCCGACTCACCGGCGCGACTATTCCGATTTCATCGGCGTATTCTTTGGCGTTGCCGCTTAACTGTTCATCCCCATGCTCCTGGCAGGCAGTCAAGGGCGCTGAAAGCGGCGTAAGTAGTCCCTTGACGGGCTGTTTAGGGGCATGGTACTCCATCATGACAAGGCAACGCCATTTGACTGGAATAAGCACGCCGTTTGAGCGGAATGATCACGCCGTTCATTTCGGAATGGCCGCGCCGTTTGGCCGGAATTTGCAATTATATTGCGCAGTTATGTTTCATGCCGCCTGGTTTCTGATTGAACAGGCGGCATTTTTATGTTATCATCAAATCGGTATCTTTAACAAGGAACGGGGTGAATGACGTGACATATTCAATTATTGGTATTCTGGCATGTATTCTTCTGCTGATTATCAATCGGGATGTTTTTCAGAATCACGATGGACATGCTATTACCAAAACTATGCGGACCTACCGTATGTTTCTGATTGGAGTGATGGCCTATCTTGTAACCGATTTCCTTTGGGGAATTCTTGATGCTAATCACCTCACTTCACTTCTGTTTATCGACACATCGATTCATTTCGCGGCCATGGTCGGGGCGGTAATGCTCTGGACACAGTATGTTGTATCATATCTGGATACAGACAGTGCGTTTGGACGCATATTGAAGAGCACTGGGAGTGTTTTCTTTGCCCTTGAGCTTATATTTATTGTCGTTAATATTTTCAAACCGGTACTTTTCTGGTTCAATGAGAATGGTGTTTATCAGGCCGGCATTGCGCGATATATTACGCTCGGAATTCAGATCATCATGTTTTTGGCGACAGCCGTTTACACCCTTGTTGTTGCTTCTAAATCAAAAGGCAGGGTTCGGCTCCGGCACATGACCATCGGCTTCTTTGGCATTGCCATGATGTCTCTGATTACGATTCAGGTTTTTTTCCCGCTGCTGCCCCTGTATGCGATAGGGTACATGCTGGGCACCAGCCTGCTGCACAGCTTTGTGGTTGAGGACGAGAAGGAAGAATACCGCAGAGGGCTGGAAGAAGCGGCCAGGATAGATCAGGAGCAGAAAAAGGAGCTGTCAGAGAGCAGGGAAGCGCTGAAGGACGCTCTGGCAATCGCGGAAAACGCCAACAAGGCAAAAACTTCTTTTCTCTCCAATATGAGCCATGAAATCCGCACGCCTATGAACGCGATCATCGGCTTGAATAATATTGCAATGAACGATCCGACGGCCAGTGATCAGGTAAAGGAATATCTGAGCAAAATCGGATCCTCTGCCCAGCATCTTCTGGGAATTATCAATGACATTCTCGATATGAGCCGCATCGAATCCGGGCGTATGACCATTAAGAAAGAAGAATTTTCTTTTGCCAAGGCACTGGAGCAGGTCAATACGATCATCACCGATCAATGCCGTGTCAAGGGTATTGCCTATGACTGTCAGATGTCAGGACAGGTGGATGATTATTATATCGGCGATGTTATGAAGCTCAAACAGGTGATGATCAACATTCTCGGCAATGCGGTCAAGTTCACTCCGGAAGGCGGAACGGTGCGCTTCCTGATTGAAGAAGGAAGGCGTTATGACCGGAATGCGGTGCTGAAATTCACCATCAGCGATACCGGCATCGGGATGAGCAAAGAGTTTCTGCCGCATATTTTTGATCCTTTCTCTCAGGAAGATTCCGCCTCTACCAGCAAATACGGCTCTACCGGCCTGGGCATGCCAATTACTAAAAGCATCGTGGAGCTCATGAACGGCAACATCGACGTTGTCAGCGAGAAAGGGAAGGGCAGCACATTTACAGTAACCATTTCGCTGGGCGAGTCAGACAGAAAGCAGCAGATTGATGAAGCGGGCCTGGTTCCGCAGGACATAAATGTTCTTGTGATCGACGACGACAGCATAGCGCTGGAGCACGCGGAAATCGTTCTCAGCCAGGTCGGTATCAGCTGCGAGACGGCAGAATCCGGCTGGGAAGGCATCGATAAGGTTCGCATACGCCATGGACGCCGGGAAGACTACAACCTTATCATTATTGACTGGAAAATGCCGGAGATGGACGGTATCGAAACCACGCGGGAAATCCGTAAAATTGTGGGAAACGATACGCCGGTCATTGTTCTGACTTCATTTAACTGGGATGAGATAGCCGATGAGGCCCGCGAGGCAGGAGTAGATACATTTGTGCCGAAGCCTCTTTTTGCCAGCACGGTAATGGACGAGTTCGCAGAGGCATTCCGAAGCAAAAACGGCGCCCTCGAACAGAGAACTGTGTATCTGAAAGGCCGCAGAGTGCTGCTTGCGGAAGATGTGGCGGTGAACGCCGAGATCATGATGATGGTGCTCTCCATGCGTGAAATGGAAGTGGATCTGGCCGAAAACGGCAGGGTGGCGGTGAATCTGTTTGAAAGCCATGAGGCCGGATACTATGATGCCATTCTGATGGATATGCGCATGCCGGAAATGGATGGTCTGGAAGCAACAAGAGCGATCAGAGGCCTTCAGCGGGACGATGCGAAGATGATTCCCATCATTGCCCTGACAGCTAATGCCTTTGATGAAGATGTCCAGCGAAGCATGCAGGCCGGCCTGAACGCCCATCTTTCGAAACCTGTGGACCCGGAGACCTTGTTTGAGACACTGGAAAAACTGATCAGCGATTAAACTGACATACAGCTGTCTGTGCTGCTGTCAGATGCAGAAGCCGGAAGAAGCCAGAAAGGACCGGCAGGGAGGCGTCGATGCCTGAGGCCAAACTGGAGGCCGGGAGAAATGGAGTCTGAAACAATATGAAAAAAAGAATGCTGTTTCTGTTTTCGCTGCTGCTCTGCGCTCTGCTTCTGGGCTGCTGCAAAAAGTCACTGGATACAAAGGAAAACCGGCAGATCTTTGTGCAGGACGTGATGATGACCTATACTGTTCAGTCGTGGGGGACGCTTTATGCCGGAATCGAGACGCCGTGGCTGGCGGTTCGGGAAGAAAAGACGGACGATCAAGGCGCGGAATACAGTATCCTGGGAGTCTCGGAAGAGCTGTCCAATGAGAAATTCTCCCGCGAGCTCCTAAATCAGGTGAATACTGTTGTTATCTGCCGTGTGAAAGAGACCTCGGCTGAATACCGCTCCAGTGACGGTGTGATCAGCAGGGGCACTACCGAGGTTGCGGAGATTGATTATTACCGTATTGATCGGGAGAAGGAGGAGCTTGTTCTGTATGCGGGCGGAGATCAGGTCAGCAATGCACTGCCGGAAGTAAGCGCTAAAACACCCCATCTTACGGTCACTGATAATCAGATCGCTGCCGCGGTAAAGAAGAGGGCAGACTCCGGCATTAGTCCGCTGCATCCCACAGACTACATCGCCGTGAGTCCCGAGGGGGAACTGAACTTCTTAATGAGCCTGAAGGACCGCGATGAGAAGATAATTCTTCCCAAAACCGTAAAACGAATTGTGAAGCTGTCCTTCAGCGGCGGAGAAAAAATCACCATCTGGGTTCCGGCCTCGGTAGAGGAGATCGCCCCCGGGAATTTCGGGAAAATGGCCGGAAAAACTATTACGCTGGTGGTAGAGCCCGGTTCATATGCGGAGCGTTATGCATCGGAGAATGAGATCCCTTACGTATATACGGAAGACTTCGAGCCATAAAAAAGAAGGCTGTTTCACAACGGGAAAGGCAGAACATTGACGATGACAAAAAGAAAAATCCTGAACTGTATTGTTGAAATCCTCCTGTATGCCCTCATGGCTGCGCAGCTTCTGTACGCTCTTTTCGGAAATATCCCTCATGTGTCATAGTGGGAGTGTTGAAAGACTTGAAAGCAAAAGTTAGGAAATACCGGAAAAAGGCAAGCTCAAGTTTCAATACGGCAAGCGGCGACATGATGATACACTCATTTTGTCGCCGCTTTCTTTTGGAAGCTTCTGATTCCTCCTTCCCGTTGATAGTAGCATAAATCACATCTTTTCCAACACCGGCAATAATGCCGCTTTTCTTTTTTCAAACTCTTCGACATCCCTGTCATAATAACTCAGTGTCGTATGCAGATCCGTGTGACCAAGTTGTGCCTGGACAAATTTGGGCTCTACTCCGGAATGGAGCAGAGTTGAAGCATAGTTTTTTCTTCCCTTATGCATGGATTTTTTCCGAACATAGTTTGCTCCTTCGACTCGTGTTCCAATATCTAATTTGGCACAAAGCCTTGGCAGCTTTTTGGTCCAGGCATTTGCATTAACTCTTTTCCCATCAACTTCAAACAGGAACTCACCGTCCGGGTTCAACGCATGGATTTTATCAACCAGTTCATGAGTTTCTTCATCAATGATGATTTGACGCCAGCCTTTTGCCCCCTTAGTGAAATCGCGGACAGTTGTAATGGTTTTAGGTTTCTTTTTCTCTGGGTTTTCTGTTTTGATCTCTGTTCTTGTCACGGTCAGAACACTTTTCTTGAAATCAAAATCCGAGAATTTAAGAGCGGCAAGTTCTCCTACACGTAAACCGGTTTTGAAAACAAGTCTTATTCCCAGAAGAACGATATCGTCATCGTGTTCGTTAATGTAGTTATTGATTTTCTCCACTTCTTCATGTGTGAGAACGTCTTCTCCCGGCAGGATCAGAACCTTCTTAAACGCATTTTTTGGAATATCGATATCTTTAAGACAATTTACTGAGAGTTGTGTATAACCCATTTTTCTCGCATATC
>CADCPV010000094.1 GCA_902803345.1 uncultured Eubacteriales bacterium
GGAGGAGAGACGTAGTTGCTGATCGGCATGTTGTCGAAACCGACGATGGCAACGTCCTCCGGGATTTTGTATCCCGCCGCCTGAAAAGCGCGCATTGCGCCGACCGCGATCAGGTCGTTGTCCGCAAAATACCCTCTGGCCGGCGTGAAACCCTCTTCCTCAATGAGTTCTTTCATATCCGAGAAAGCGCCTTCCATGGAGGGCGTGAGCCGGTGCACGGGAGATTTTCCGGTCGACATGCCGCTTTCGCGGATGGCTTTATAGAACCCGTCCGCCCGGTCCTCAAAATTGCTGATGCTGTAGGAGGAACGCAGATACCCGGGCTGTGCGTGCGTCTCCCGGATCAGGTAGTTTGCAGCGAGATAAGCTCCTTCCACGTTGTCGATCTGGACGGCATCGCGCCGGAGATTCAGAAAGGAAGCATCTAAAAGCACAACCGGAAAGGGCAGATCGGAAAAACCGCTGAAGTCATCCCGCTGCATTTCAGTCCCGAGCACGATCAGGCCGATACAGTCTCTGTAACGGAGGTTTTCGATCTCTTTTTGTGTTTCCTCGCTGTCGTACAGATAGAGGGTGCGGAGCCTCAGGTTTTCAGTACGGCAGGCTTCTTCCACACCGGCTGAAAGCTCCGAGAAAAAGGGTGTATCAGCAACGATTGCACCGTGCTTCCGGAAGATCACAAAATAGACAGAGCCGTTGAGGTTGTGTTTCTGATTGACACGGGTAAAATCGTAGCCGTATTTTTCGGCTGCCGCGAGGATTTCCTTTTTCCGTTCCCGGCTGACCCCGGGTTTGTTGTTTAAGGCCATCGAAACGGCGGCCTCCGAGATGTTCAGTATTTTCGCGAGTTCTTTTGCGGTAACGGACATGGCGGGCTCCTTTTTTGGCTGGTGTTTACGGAAACAGCGCTATTCTGAATTTCTGGTACCATTCATATCATATCTGAACCCGAAAATCAAGGTGTTTTATTGAGATTTAGTAGATAATTAAGTAAAAACAGCTGAATTTTCTGATGCTATTTATGCGAAGAACCGCTATAATAGCCTCAGAATCAAACAGCCCCGACAGGGGGGCAAATTATCATACACGGAGGTTTCGTACATGGCAGCAGTAAAGATCGGTTTTGCACCTACAAGACGCGCAATCTTCTCCGCCCCGGCGGCAGTGGAGTACGCAGGTTACACAAGAAACAAACTGAACGAACTTGGCATTGACTTTGTCGACATCGACGACATCAACGAGGAAGGGCTCCTCTATGACGACAACGATATCGATGCCATTGCAAAGAAATTCACCGATGCGGGCGTGAAGGGGCTCTTCCTTCCCCACTGCAACTTCGGTACGGAGTATGTCTGTGCACGGCTTGCAAAGCGCCTCGGACTTCCGGTGCTTCTCTGGGGTCCCAGAGATGAGCGTCCGGACGAGCGGGGCATGCGGCTCCGGGATTCCCAGTGCGGTCTTTTCGCGACCGGTAAGGTACTGAGAAGATTCCGCGTTCCCTTCACCTATCTCACAAACTGCAATCTGGACGATCCGGAATTTGCAATCGGCGTGAAGCAGTTTTTAGCAGTCTGCAACGTTGTGGATGTGATGCGCCATACCAGGATTCTCCAGATCGGACCGCGGCCCTTTGACTTCTGGTCGACGATGTGCAATGAAGGCGAACTTTTGGAGAAGTTCAATATCCAGCTTTCCCCGATTCCGCTTCCGGAGCTCTACGCAGAAATGAAGAAAGCAAAAGAGGAAGGCGCGGAAGTCGGCGAAGTTGTGAGCTACTGCAATGACAACATGTGCATCAAATGCAGCCCGGCGAACTTAGAGAATATCGCCGCACTGAAGGTTGCGATGTCACACCTTGTGAAAAAGTACGGCTGCAACGCGGTTGCGATCCAGTGCTGGAACGCGCTGCAGGACGGCATTGGCATCATGCCCTGCGCGGCGAATTCCCTCCTGAATGAAGAGGGCATCCCGGTCGTCTGCGAGACCGATATTCACGGCGCGATCTCCGCTGTCATGATGGAAGCGGCCGGAATGGACGAGAACCGGACATTCTTTGCGGACTGGACAGTGCGGCATCCCGACAACGACAATGCTGAGCTTTTACAGCACTGCGGTCCCTGGCCGATTTCCGTGGCACGTGAGAAACCGACAATTGACATACCGGTTGCCTTTGACTATACCGGTTCCGTAATGGCGGAAGCGAAGCACGGCCCGATGACCCTGTGCCGTTTCGACGGGGATGAGGGCGAGTATTCGCTGCTTCTTGGACACGCGAAGGGCATCGACGGCCCCTACACCAAGGGCACCTATGTCTGGGTTGAAGTTGAGGATCTGCCGAAACTGGAGTACAAGGTTGTGACCGGCCCCTACATTCATCACTGTGTCGGCATCCATCAGGACGTTGTCCCGGTGCTCTATGAAGCCTGTAAATATCTGGGCATCAAAGCGGACCTTTATGACAGTACCGATGCGGAAGTCGAACGGCAGATTTACGCACCCGGAAAATAAGGATAAACAGATAGGAGAACATTACGATGAGCTGCAATCTCAGAAAAACAGCCTATGAACTTCGCGACTACGCGCTGGATCTGATCTACGGCGCGAAAACCGGACATATCGGCGGCGACTTCTCGGAAGCGGAAGTCATGACCGCACTTTATTTCAGCGAGCTCAACGTGAGCCCGGAAAATCCGGAAGATCCCGGCCGTGATTATTTTATTCTCAGCAAGGGCCATTCGATGGAACTTTACTACGCAGCACTTGCAAAGCGCGGCTTTTTGGATGCAGAAGATGTCATGAACCGCTACTCGCGCTTCGGATCCCCCTACATCGGACATCCGAACAACAAGCTTCCGGGCATCGAAATGAATTCCGGGTCTCTCGGGCATGGACTTCCGGTTTCGGTCGGCATTGCAAAGGCGCTTCAGATGGATGAGAAGCCGAACCGGGTCTATGTCATGATGGGCGACGGCGAACTCGCGGAAGGCTCGGTTTGGGAAGGCGCGATGGCAGCTGCTCATTACAAGCTGGACAATCTTCTTGCGATCGTCGACCGGAACCGCCTGCAGATCTCCGGATCGACAGAGGATGTCATGCATCACGATGACCTTGCGGCACGATTCTCGGCCTTTGGATGGCATGTGATTATTATCGACGGAAACGATATGGACGCAATCCTGGAGGCCTTCGGAAAAGCGAAGGAAATCAAAGGACAGCCGACCGTGATTATCGCGGAAACCACAAAGGGCAAAGGCGTTTCATTCATGGAAAATAAAGCCGGCTGGCATCATAAAGTGCCCTCGGCGGAAGAGTATGAACAGGCAAAAAAGGAACTTTTGGAAAAGATTGCGGAACTTTCAGAGGAGGTGCAGGCATGAATAAAATTCCCAACAGACAGGCCATCTGCGAAGTGCTGATGGAGCATGCGAAAGAAGACCGGGACGTCCTTGTTCTCTGCAGCGATTCGAGAGGCTCCGCCTCCATGACGCCGTTCTTTGACAATTTCCCGGCACAGGCGATTGAGACCGGTATCGCGGAACAGAACCTCGTGAGCATTTCCGCCGGCCTTGCGAAAGCCGGAAAGAAGCCCTGGTGCGCATCGCCCGCCTGTTTCCTTTCGACCCGTTCCTATGAGCAGGCCAAGGTTGACGTAGCTTACAGCAACACCAATGTGAAGCTTCTCGGAATCTCCGGCGGCGTCAGCTACGGCGCTTTGGGCATGAGCCACCACAGCGCACAGGATTTCGCGGCGATGGCGGCGATCCCGAACATGCGCGTTTACTGCCCCTCGGACCGCAACCAGACGAAGAAGCTCACGGAAGCGCTCCTTTCGGACAGCAAACCCGCCTACATCCGCGTCGGCCGCAACCCGGTCGAGGATGTTTACGCGGAGGATGATGTACCGTTCGAAATGGATCGGGCAACCGTCGTCACGGAAGGCACGGATATCCTGATCGTCGCCTGCGGCGAGATGGTGCTCCCGGCAAAACAGGCCGCGGAAGCACTGAAGGATCTGGGCATCAGTGCCTGCGTCCTCGACATGTACTGCATTAAGCCGCTGGATACGAAAACGCTTCTTGAGAAAGCACAGAATGTAAAAGCGGTTATCACGATTGAAGAACATGCGCCGTTCGGCGGTATGGGTGCTTCCGTCGCACAGTGCCTCCTGCAGAATGCGCCGAAAAAAGCAAAACTGCTGGCCCTTCCGGATTCTCCGGTGATCACAGGTGTTTCGAAAGAAGTTTTTGACTACTACGGACTGAACTGTGAAGGCATCGTTAAAGCGGCGCAGGAGCTTCTTAGCTGACTTCAATTACCCCAATCAGGAGCAATTATGAATCAATATATCATTGGCATTGACCAGAGCACACAGGGAACCAAAGCGGTTCTCGTGGACCAGAGCGGGCGGATCCTTCTTCGGAAGGACCGTCCGCATCGTCAGATTATCAGTGAACTTGGCTGGGTTTCACATGACCCGGAGGAGATTTATCAGAATACGCTTACAATTGTCAGGGAACTGATCGCGGAGACCGGGGTACAGGAAGAAGCGCTTTTCGGCGTCGGTATTTCCAATCAGCGGGAAACGACGGTTGCATTCCATGAAGACGGAAAGCCGGTAACGGATGCAATTGTCTGGCAGTGCTCCCGGGCGAAAGATATTGTTGCAAAGATGGCGGAGGAGAATCCGGGCTTTGCGGAAACGGTAGAAGAAAAGACAGGCATTCCTTTCTCACCCTTTTTCCCGGCCGCCAAAATCCGCTGGCTGATCGAGAACTGCCTTGCTGATGAAGCGGGGGCCGTGGATCTGTCTTCTGTGCGTTTCGGAACGATGGACAGCTATCTTGTGTATCGTCTCACGGAAGGCCGGTCCTATAAAACCGATTATTCGAATGCAAGCCGCTATGAACTGATGAACATCCGGACCCTTCATTGGGATGAGGAGCTTCTTTCCTCTTTCGGGATTCCGAAAGCTTCCCTTCCGGAGATCTGCGACAGCAACGCCAGCTTCGGCGAGACCACTTTCGGCGGACTCCTGAAAAAGCCGCTCCCGATTCTTTCTGTGATGGGCGATTCCCATGCGGCGCTGTATGCGCAGGGCTGTCACAAAAAGGGGATGGTCAAAACAACCTACGGAACAGGCTCTTCTATCATGATGAATATCGGGACGGAATTCAAAAGAAGCAGCTGCGGGCTTGCGACTTCCGTAGCTTATGCTGCGGACGGAGAAATCAATTACGGACTTGAGGGCAATATCAACTATACCGGCGCTGTGATCAGCTGGCTTCGCGACCAGGTGCAGCTGATCACATCTCCCGCGGAGGTGGAACCCCTGGCCCGGCTTGCAAATCCGGATGATACTACCGTCCTTGTCCCGGCATTTACGGGCCTTTCAGCCCCGCACTGGGCGAACGACGCGAAAGCGACGATTACGGGCATGACCCGTACAACCGGCCGGAATGAGCTCTGCAAAGCTGCACTCGAGAGTATTGCTTTCCAGATCACGGACATCCTTTCCGCGATGGAAACAGACGCGGGACTTCAGATCGGAGAGATCCGGGTAGACGGCGGCCCGACAAGAAACGCGTATCTGATGCAGTTCCAGGCAGATCTTTCTGACTGCACGGTTTCCGTCCCGGAGATGGAGGAATTTTCCGCGCTTGGTGTGTCCTTCATGGCAGGCGAGAAGGCCGGCATCATGGACGGGTCCGTTTTCGAAAAATGCACAAGGAAGCTTTACCGGCCGCAAATGACGGAGGGAAAGCGGCAGGAGAAAAAAGCCCTCTGGGCGGATGCAATCCGGCGGACTCTTTAAAGCCTCTGAAGGACCGATTTCCCTTGACGGATGCGGGGATTCGGGCTATACTCAAATCAGAAATCTTGGGAACTTCAGGAGGCAGCTATGATTAAAAACAAAAACAGCAATTCGATGGACATCACGAGAAAATACCTGGATTCTCTGGTGATTGAAGGCCGGATTCTCGGTTCGGTGCATCCTTCCGCAAAGTGTACGGTTCTCGGTATGGAATTTGACAC
>CADCPV010000095.1 GCA_902803345.1 uncultured Eubacteriales bacterium
TATCGGAAACCTGAGAAGCTATATCTGTGAAGACGTGCTGGAGAAGACGCTCCGGTATCTCGGCTATGATGTGAAGCGCGTCATGAATATCACCGACGTCGGTCACCTTTCGTCCGATGCGGATACCGGCGAGGACAAGATGCTTGCCGGCGCGAAGCGCGAGCACAAGACGGTAATGGAGATTGCGGAGTTTTACACGAAGGCTTTCTTCTCCGACATGGAAAAGCTCAATATCAAGATGCCCGATGTCGTGGAGCCCGCGACGAACTGCATTCCGGAGTTCATTCACATGATCGAAGTGCTCCTGGAGAAAGGCTATGCCTACAAGGCCGGCGAGAATGTTTACTTCGACACTTCGAAACTGGACAACTACTATGTGCTCGGGAACCAGAGCGAAGACGAGCTTTTAGTCGGCGTCCGCGACGACGTGGATGAGGATGAAAACAAGCGGAACAAGAACGATTTCGTGCTGTGGTTCACGAAGTCCAAGTTCGAGGATCAGGCCCTGAAATGGGACAGCCCCTGGGGCGTCGGATATCCCGGCTGGCATATCGAGTGTTCCTGCATCAGCATGAAGCATCTCGGCGAATACATGGACATTCACTGCGGCGGCGTCGACAACATTTTCCCGCATCACACGAATGAAATCGCGCAGTCCGAGTCCTATCTCGGCCACAAGTGGTGTAATTACTGGTATCACGTGCACCATCTGAACGACCGCGAAGGCAAGATGAGTAAGTCCAAGGGCAACATCCTGACCGTTACGGTGCTGGAGGAGAAGGGCTATGATCCTTTAGTGTATCGTTTCTTCTGCCTGCAGTCGCATTACAGGAAGCCGCTGGAGTTCTCCTTTGACGCGCTGGATAACGCTGCGGCGGCTTTCTCGAAGCTTCTTCGGCGGACGCTTCAGATCGCGAAAGATGCCGAAAAAGAAAGCGGAGACGTGGATCAGGAGGTTTTCAACGAATACGACGCGCGCTTCAAAGAGGCGATCGGAAACGACACGAATACTTCGATGGCGCTGACCGTGCTGTACGATGTGCTGAAGGCGGATGCGAATGCGGCGACGAAGAAAGCGCTGATTGAATCCTTTGACAAAGTCCTTTCCCTGGACCTGTTCCGCGAACGCGAAGAAAAGGCAGCGGAAGAGGACAGCGAACTGGTTTCGTGGATCGAGGAACAGATCGCGCTTCGGAAAGCTGCGAAGAAGGAAAAGAATTTTGCCGAAGCCGACCGGATCCGGGCGGAACTTCTTGAAAAAGGAATTGTGCTCAGGGATACGAGAGAAGGAACGACATGGGAGAGAGCCTGAGCCCTGAAAAAAGCACTGCAATAGAGGGAAATCTTACGGAAGACCGGCAGGAAGAACTGATTTCGGAGATTGTCCGGGCTTTTGACCTTCCGGACATCGATCCTTCGCAGTATTCGCCGCTTGCCTTGGCTTATATCGGCGACAATATTTACGAGCTTCTGAACCGGACGGAGATGCTGTACCGCGGGAACCGGCAGGCACAGAAGCTGCACCGGGACTGTTCTGAACGGGCGAATGCGCGCTTCCAGGCAACGGCGGTTACCGCGATCCTTCCTATGCTGACGGCGGAGGAAGAAGCTGTCTACAGACGGGGCCGGAATGCGGAAGTCTATACAAAAGCGAAAAACGCGACGATCCTGCAGTATCACGAGGCGACGGGTTTTGAAGCCCTGATCGGGTATCTCTACCTTCAGAAACGCTATGCACGCCTCACGGAGCTTGTAAAGCTGGGCTTTGAAGCAGTTTCAAAACAGAAACAGGATCTGAAATAAACCGGAGATCATAAATTTGGCTATGGAACAGGAAAACCTGACAATTGAAGGCAGGAACGCAGTGATGGAGGCGCTCCGGGCGGGTATGCCGCTGGAGCGGCTTTTCGCGCAGGAGGGACTCAAGGACGGCGCCTTCCTTTCCGTCGTTTCGGAGGCAAAAAAAGCAGGCGTCCGGGTTGATACGGTGCCGAAGGAGAAGCTTTCGCGCCTGTCCCGGACAGGCAAACACCAGGGGCTCATTGCGCTTCTATCGGAGTGGACCTATTACGAGCCGGAAGATCTTCTCAGGGAAGCAGAAGCGAAAAACGAAGCGCCCTTCCTGCTGCTTTTGGACGGAATCGAAGATCCGCACAACCTCGGTGCGATCATCCGGACCGCGAATCTTTCGGGGGCGCACGGCGTCATTATTCCGAAAAACCGGGCGGTTTCCGTCAACGCGACGGTTGTCCGCACCTCGGCCGGCGCCGCAAATTACACGAAAATCGCGCGGGTGACAAATCTTGCGCGCACGATCGACGAGCTGAAGGAACGGGGCATCTGGTTTGTCTGTGCGGATATGGACGGCGCGCTGATGTATGACCTCCCGCTTCGCGGGCCGATCGGTCTCGTGATCGGCGCGGAAGGAAAGGGTGTTTCGCGCCTGGTCCGCGAAAAGTGCGACATGACGGCGCGCATCCCGATGAAGGGCGATATTGATTCTTTGAATGCTTCGGTCGCGGCCGGCGTTTTAGCCTATGAAATCGTGCGGCAGCGAATGTCAGTATAAAAACAGGTTTTGCGTATGGAAGAGAAGAAAAATAAAATCCTGACAGTTCCGAATGCGCTGTCTCTTTTCAGGATTCTCCTGGTCCCGGTGTTTATGTACCTCTACATCGGGAAGCAGAATACCCTGTGGACGGCGATCGTGCTGATCATATCCTGCGCGTCGGACGTGATTGACGGGCCGATCGCGCGGAAATTCAACCAGGTCAGTGACGTCGGAAAGGCGCTGGACCCGATCGGCGACAAACTGACGCAGATCGGACTCATGGTCTGCCTGATCACGAAATACCCGCTGATGTGGGTGCCGGCGATCATCATTGTCGTGAAGGAAATCGTGAGCGGCATTCTCGGCCTCGTGACCATTAAAAAGGCGAACGTCGTGAAAGGCGCAGTCTGGCACGGGAAGCTGACGACAGTGCTTTTATTTCTGATGATGGGCCTGCATCTTCTGTGGCCCCCGCGGCTTCCGGACCTCATTTCCTGGATTTCAATCGGCATCTGCTGCGCGATGATGCTGTATTCTTTTACGATGTATACGATCCGGTATATCCGGACTTTAAAAGAAGCGCAGACGAAGGAGGAAACTTCCGATGGCGAATAAACTGATCATTGTCGAGTCGCCCGCCAAGGTGCATACAATCAAGAAATTCCTGGGAAGCGGGTACGATGTGATCGCTTCGGCGGGCCATATCCGGGACCTGCCGAAAAGCCGGCTCGGCGTCGACAAGGCGCATGATTTCGAGCCGGAGTACATTACGATCCGCGGCAAGGGCGAGATCATGGCCGACCTCAAGAAGGCTGTGAAGAAGGCCGACAAAATCTATCTTGCGACCGACCCGGACCGTGAAGGAGAGGCGATTTCCTGGCATCTGATGGAGGGCCTGAAGCTCAAGGACAGCGGCAAGGATATCTACCGGATCACCTTCAATGAAATCACGAAAAATGCCGTGAAGGATGCGCTGAAGCATCCGTCATCCCTGAACGAAAACCTGGTGAATGCACAGCAGGCGCGCCGTGTCATGGACCGCGTGGTCGGCTATGAGCTTTCGCCGATTCTCTGGAAAAAGGTCAAGGGCAAGCTTTCCGCGGGCCGTGTGCAGAGTGCGGTTTTACGGATGATTGCGGACCGGGAGAATGAGATCGCAGCCTTTGTTCCGCAGGAATACTGGACCCTTTCCTGCACGGTTCGGGCCGGTTCGGGAACAAAGATTGAGACGGAGTACTACGGCGAGGGCGGAAAGAAGACCGTGCTTTTATCCGAGCAGGAGACCGATGCGGTGGTGAATTCCCTTCAGGGGCAGGAGTTTACGTTTGCCGAGAAGAAGAATTCGACGCGGCACAA
>CADCPV010000096.1 GCA_902803345.1 uncultured Eubacteriales bacterium
ATCGAAGCCTTCGGGAAAGGAATTGCGAAAGGATCGCCCTCTCTGGCCTTTTTGTCAATCTTGGGGCCGCCGGGATAGCCGAGTCCGATTGCCCGCGCGACCTTGTCAAAAGCCTCGCCGGCCGCATCGTCGCGGGTACGCCCGATGATCGAAAACTTTCCGTAGTCCAGCACTTCTATGAGGTGCGTATGCCCGCCGGACACGACCAGGCATCCGAAGGGCGGCTCAAGGTCCGGATGTTCCAGATAATTCGCCGCAACGTGCCCTTCGATATGATGAACACCGACCAGCGGCTTTTTCGCGGCATAGGCAAGCCCTTTTGCGGCAGAAACCCCGACAAGAAGCGCGCCGACAAGCCCCGGTCCGTAGGTGACCGCCACGGCATCCAGATCGGAAAGCGTGACATTTGCTTCGGACAGGGCCTCCCGGATCACGGGAATGATCTTCTCCACGTGTTTTCGGGACGCGATTTCCGGCACGACGCCCCCGTAGAGCGTATGCAGCGGAACCTGCGAGGATATGATATTCGAAAGCACTTCCCTTCCAGACCGCACGACCGAAGCCGCCGTCTCGTCGCAGGAGCTTTCAATTCCAAGTATTAACAGATCCTGATTCATTTTTCCTTCCATGCAATTCAGTGCCATAAACCCCGCGCAGCAGTGCTTCGCACTTTCCCTGCGCTCCCTCATTCGGGGCTCACGCAGCGCTCGCGCACTGCTTCTCCCCTCATGAGGGACATTCGCCAAATCCCCGCTTATGCCTGTGTATACACGGCATCGCGGCTATTTGGCTCATTGTTTATTCAAACATCAGCACGGTACTGTGACCGTCGCGGGGAATCACGGTGCGCGGGAAGATCGCCGTAAGCTCCTCCCGGTAGTCCTCCGGGTGCATCATCGCCGGTGAATAGTGCGTCAGCCACAGTTCCTTCGGCTGTACTTCCTTTGCAATCTCACAGGCTTCCTGCATCAGCATATGCTTCTTCTCACGAAGCCCCTGCAGTTTCCCCCGCTCGCCGTACATGCCCTCTAAGATCAGAAGGTCCGCATCTTTCGCGTTCTCATTGATTGAGTCAGTCGGGCGCGTATCGGTCGCATAGACGAGCTTCAGGCCCTTTCTCGGCGGTCCCATCACAAGATCCGGCGTATAGGTCCGGCCTTCGAATTCCATGGTCTCCCCGTGCTGCAGACGGTTCCACAGCCGGAGCGGGACTTCATTTTCCTTCGCACGCTCCGGATCGAAGAGGCCGAGGCGCGGAATTTCAATGCGGTAGCCGTAACAGGTCACGTTGTGCCGGACCCGAAATGCGTGGATTTCATAACCTTTCAGCGAAAAATCCGCTTCCGGGCCTGAGTATTCACAGTATTCGATCGGGAACGGCAGTTCAGGTGCGACAACACGGAGCGCCGATACCACGCGCTCGAGACCCTTCGGACCGATCAGCGTCAGGGGTTCTTTGCGCTCGGCATTGCCCATCGTGAGAAGCAGCCCCGGAAGGCCGCTGATATGGTCGCCGTGATAATGCGTAAAGCAGATTGCATCGATCGGATTGCTGGAAAAGCCTTTCTTCCGAAGCGCCATCTGGGTGCCTTCACCGCAGTCGATCATCACGGTCGACCCGTTGTAGCGCATCACAAGGGATGTCAGATAGCGATAGGGAAGCGGCATCATTCCGCCGGTTCCGATCAGGGAAACATCAAGCATACTCTGTATTCCTGTCTTTTTCAGGAAAGCCGCAGGCTGTAAAGCTTTGCGCCTTCCGTCGGATTTTCATAATAGTTTTTCCGGAAACCGACCTGCTGAAAGCCGAAACGTTCATAGAGCGCGATCGCCGGCGTATTGCTCTCCCGGACTTCCAGTACCGCGCTTTCAGCCGAAAGCATCCGCGCGTCCGATAGCATCTGTGAAAGAAGCGCTGATCCTGCGCCGGATCTTCTGTGTCCGGGCAGAACTGCCAGATTGTCGATTCCCGCTTCGTCGAGCACAAGGCTCATCACGCTGTAGCCGAACACGCCCTCCTCATCCTCTGCCGCATACAGGCGATAAAGAGAGGGATTATCCAGACACTCGCGAATCAGTACTACGCTCCAGGGGTCTGAGAAGCAGGCCTTTTCGATCTTCGAAAGAACCGGAAGATCTTCAGGGGAAGCCGCCCGGACCCGAAAGGTCTGTTCCTTCCCCGCAGTCTTTTCGC
>CADCPV010000097.1 GCA_902803345.1 uncultured Eubacteriales bacterium
AATCCGCACGGCTGATTGAATCCTTGAACAGGAACAGGAATGGATCGGTTGAAGAAATCATCTGGGCTGTAAAAACCGATATCGATGTCTTTGTCGGCGGTGCTCCGCAGTCTGATGATATCACAATGCTGCTGTTCGAATACAAGGGATAAAAAACAGGCTGCTCTAAGAGCAGCCTGTTTATACAAAACGAAATGATTATTCGGCGCGGACAAAATAGGTCAGAAGGCTGCCGCCGGACATAACAAGTTCCCCGTCCTCGGTCATGACGAAGGTTGACCAGTGGCCTTCTTCGCTCTTCGTTTTCAGGACGCCGTCCCGGATGAACATTTCCACTGTCTCCGAATACGGGTAATCCTCGGCCTTCTCGCCGTTCTCGGTAACATAGTAGGTGTTTTCGCCGAAGAAGAGTCCTTCGCCGAATTCGCTCGCGTCATATTCTTCTCCAAGGTATGTAAACCTCGTTTCGTTCCATGCGCCGTAGAACTCTTCGACGCTCTCGGCGGCTTTTTTATTGGGTATGTTCTCACCGGTGTCGGCTTCTGCTTCCTGGTTCAGCCTTGCCAGCGTTTCTTCCAGCGTTTCGCCGTCATCATCTGCTTCCGCGTCGCCATCGCCGCCCAGCAGGCTGTCCAGATCAAAGCCTTCTTCGCCGCCCGCCAGGCCGCCCAGCAGGCCGCTCAGATCCACGTCGCCGATACCCAGCTTATCCTTCAGGCCGGAAGGCAGAGAGCCGGAGCCTTCATCGCCGGGCTGGATCATACCCTGCAGCTTTTCGCTCAGGGAGGAGATGATGACAGAAAGCTGTTTGTCGCTGCCGGTGAAGCTTTCCTTCAGCTCGGAAAATTTCTCAAGCAGTCCGGACGCCTTCTCCTCGATGCTACCCTCCCCGCCCAGAATGGCCGAGAAGCGATCGAGCAATCCGGAGCCGGTTTCGGCGAATACCGGAAGAACCATCGACATCATGCACAGTGCCAATACCAGAGCCAGGATCTTCTTCATGTTTTTTCCCTCCAAATTTATTGAGATTTTTAACCGGAACCATATTATTTTCCCACATTTTACCACGCAATTCACTCGAGGTCAATCTGTTCGGAATCCGGGCGGTCCGGACCTTCGCGGAGTCTGCGCAGGAGTATAGCGGAGATTGGCTATTTCCCCTTCTTCATGTCCCTGTAAAGCCGCTGCGCAAAGAATGCGCAAACGATCAGTCCGGCAATCCCGACGCCCCGGAAGGCAATCGCGCCGGCGATTTTGTCGCTTGCGACAGGAGAAACCGTACACAGCAGGCCGCAGCCGATGATCAGCGCCAGGATAACCACCGCCCGGATTGCATATTCCACGAAGCGGGTAATCGTGCCGAGTGCCTTTTCCTCAAAGGCGAAATCGGTACGCACCTTGATCTGGCCTTTCTCCAGCATATCCAGCGTTTCGGCGGTCTTGGTGGACGAATCCGTAATGCCCTTGGCCAGCTGCAGCAGCTTCAGGGCGATATCCGGATTCAGCTCCTTGAGGTTGTCCTTGTCCAGGTTCTCCAGGTCAATGTCAAACCCGATGTTCACCTTGGTCATGAACGCGTTCAGGATATTCACGTCTCCGCTGAGCGTCCTGACTGTTCCTTCCACCGCGATGACGCCGCGCGCCAGGTTGGTCAGGAAGGGATCTACATCATAGTTTTCTTTCTGCAGCGCGTCCAGGATGGTATCCATCAGGTCGCCCAGGCTGAAGTCGCCGAAGTCCGACCCGGTAAACTGACCGCACATTCCTTCACACATCTCGAGCAATGCGCCGTGGTTGATTTCGCCCTTGGGCTGCGCAATCTGCAGCACCGTGCGCTTGAGTCCGTATGCGTCGTGCATCACTACGCTGGTAACGATGTCGATGAGGATCTGGCGCTGTTTCGATGTCAGCGTTCCCATCATACCGAAGTCGATCCATTCAATGCCGTGGTCCGGCAGCGGAATCTTTTCCGCTTCAACCTTCTCATTGCCTTCCTCGCCCGCGGCAGCTTCCTTTTCATCAGTCTTCGGTTCGGCTTGTTTTTCTTCTTCGTTTACCTCGCCGGGAACCGGCTCCTTGATCAGCACGTTACCCGAGTGGGGATCTGCGTGATAGAACCCGTCCGTAAGGACTTGCTCGGCAAAGTTGTCCGCAACTAACGCGGCGAGCCGTTTGCGCTCTTCGTCGCTGAGCGTGGCAAGGTATTCCGTATCGCTGACCTCGGTGCCCGTCACAAAGCTTTCGGTCAGCACTGCTTCGCAGGTAAGGTCACGGTAGCACTTGGGGCTTTCAACCTTTGCGCGGCCGGTATTGTTGTTCCAGAAACGGTCCAGGTTGTTCGCTTCGTTGGTAAGATCCAGTTCCGTCTTCGACGTGGTCTCCAGCTCTGCGACAAAAGCCTTCAGGTCCAAGCCGCCCACGGGTTTCTTCACAAATTTGTCCAGGACTTTCTCGATCAGTGCAAAGTCGCGCGCAACTGTATCGACAATGCCGGGGCGGCGTACTTTGACAGCCACGGTGGTTCCGTCAAACAGCTCCGCCTTGTGCACCTGTGCGATGGAAGCGGAACCGAGGGGTTTGTCGTCAAAGGATGCGTAAAGCTCGCTGACCGGCTTGCCCAGGTACTTTTCAATCTGCGCATGGACGGTATTCATGTCCATCGGCGCCACTTTTGAGCGTAGCGAAGACAGCGCGTCGACATATTCCTTGGGAAGGTAGGCTGTCTGCTGAGAGGCGATCTGCCCGATCTTGACAAAGGTCGGACCCAGGTCCTGCAGGATATTTACCGTGAGTTCCGGCGTAATTCCGTCGTCGTAATTGTATTTTTTCAGGATACCGAGGATCTCTTTCAGCCTTCCGTTGGTATCCGGCTCGGCTTTTTTCGCTTCCTTCCTTTGCTTCAGCAATGCGGTAATGAAATTTGACATATGGTCCCTACCTCCTGCAAACGTATACTTTTTCCGTCAATTTCCGGCTGTTTGCCGGATTAAAGACAATTTCTGTATATATTCGCTTCGGATGCCGGGTGTTCCTGCT
>CADCPV010000098.1 GCA_902803345.1 uncultured Eubacteriales bacterium
AAAGTTGTCGTCGACTGCGGGAGCCTCGGATATGAAATCAATGTGCCGTCTTCCGTGACGGGAGCGGTGCGGATCGGTTCGGAAGTGAAGCTTTACACGTTTCTGAACGTGCGCGAAGATGAAATGAGCCTGTTCGGCTTCCTGGACCAGGACAGCCTGTCCATGTTCAAGCTCCTGATTACGATCAGCGGCATCGGTCCGAAAGGCGCTTTGGGCGTGCTGTCAGTCATGTCCGTATCGGATCTTCGCTTTGCAGTCCTCGCCGGCGATGCAAAATCCATTTCACGGGCGCCGGGGATCGGCCAGAAGACAGCCCAGCGGATTGTGATGGAGCTGAAGGATAAAGTCAGCATCAGCGACAGCTTTGACAGTTCCGGGAATGTGGGAAGCGCTGCTGCCCTGACAGGAGAAGAGTCCTCGGCGAAATCGGATGCGATCATTGCGCTGACAGAGCTTGGATTCAGTTCCTCCGATGCGCTTCGGGCAGTCTCGAAAGTGGAGATCGCGGGACGCTCGGCAAACCAGATCCTGAAAGACGCACTGAAAGCGCTTGGAAGATAAACAACAGGGAAGAAAGATATGAACCGCAGAATCATCACCACGGAAGAAATGATTGAGGACATTCCGGTCGAGAATTCACTCCGGCCGCAGCGGCTGTCCCAGTATATCGGTCAGGAAAGACTGAAGGAAACGCTGAAAATCTATATTGACGCCGCGAAGGAACGCCGGGAAGCTTTGGACCATGTGCTTCTCTACGGGCCTCCCGGACTCGGAAAAACGACGCTTGCCGGCATTATCGCAAATGAGATGGGCACGAACATGAAAATCACCTCAGGCCCGGCAATTGAAAAGCCGGGAGAGCTCGCGGCGATTCTCAACAACCTGCAGGAAAACGATGTGCTGTTCATCGACGAAATTCACCGGCTGAACCGCCAGGTAGAGGAAGTCCTGTATCCGGCGATGGAGGATTTTGCAATCGATATCGTGATCGGGAAAGGACCGACAGCACGCTCGATCCGGCTTGATCTGCCGCATTTCACTTTGGTCGGCGCGACGACAAGGGCAGGACTTCTGACAGCGCCTCTTCGGGACCGCTTCGGCATCATACATCGGATGGAGTTCTATACGGTTGAAGAGCTGCATGAAATTGTCATGCGAAGCTCGGAGGTCCTGGGTGTGCGGATTGACGAGGAAGCCTCCTATGAACTTGCAAGAAGGTCGAGAGGCACACCGCGGCTTGCAAACCGCTTCCTGAAGCGGGTCCGGGACGTGGCGCAGATCCGCGGCGATGGAAACATCACGAAAAAGATCACAGACGAAGCGCTGGATATGCTTGATGTGGACAAGCTGGGCCTTGACAACGGCGACCGCAAGATCCTGCTTCTCATGATCGAGAAATTCGGCGGCGGACCGGTCGGACTCGATACCCTGTCCGCGGCGCTTTCCGAAGACGCCGGGACACTGGAAGATGTTTACGAGCCCTACCTTCTGCAGAACGGATTCATTGTCCGGACGCCGAAGGGACGCGTTGTAACCGATCACGCTTACGCACATCTTGGTATACCGCATGAAGAAAATGATTGAACTTCTGGCGCCGGCCGGCTCCTTCCAGGTATTGAAAGCCTGCATCTCGGCCGGCGCAGATGCTGTCTATATGGGGCTTTCGAGGTTCTCCGCGCGCGCATTTGCCGAAAACGCGGAAGGCGAAGACTATATCCGTGCGATCGACTATGCGCATCTGCACGGTAAAAAACTGTACCTGACCCTGAATACGCTTCTGAAGGAGCAGGAACTGTCGGAAGAGATCCATCCTCTGCTGGATCCGCTGTATGAAGCCGGGCTTGACGGGATTATTGTCCAGGACTTCGGCCTGATGCGCATGCTTTCCCATGATTATCCCGGCCTTCCGCTTCATGTCAGCACCCAGGCGACGGTGACAGACCCGGGGACGGCCAATCTTCTGAAAGGACTCGGCGCCGTCCGGGTTGTACCGGCACGGGAACTTTCACTTCAGGAAATCCGGCGGATCAAAGAAGAGAGCGGGCTCGAGGTGGAATGTTTCATCCACGGTGCGCTCTGTTATTCGTATTCGGGGCAGTGCCTGTTCAGTTCTCTCGTGGGCGGGCGCTCCGGGAACCGCGGCCGCTGCGCCCAGAGCTGCCGGATGCCCTATAACCTGTATAATGAGCAGGGAAGAAAACTGAATCAGAAGGGCGAAGAGTATCTTCTGAGCCTGAAGGACCTGAATTCACTCGCGTATCTTCCGGAACTGTACTGCGCAGGTGTTGACTCCCTGAAGATCGAAGGCCGCATGAAGAAAGCAGAATATGCGGCTGGTGTAACCTCCGTTTACCGGAAGTATCTGGATTTACTGTTGAAACTTTCGGAAGAGCAGCGCTGCAGAACGCCCGAGGAATTCCGGAAAGCGGGATACAAAGTGAATATTTCGGACGAAAAGAAGCTTTTTGATCTTTTCAATCGGAACGGTTTTACGGACGGATACCTCACACGTCATAACGGCCGGGAGATGCTGAGCCTGAAAAAACCTTCCTTCCGGGAGGAACCGAAGGAACTCTCGGAAGAAATCCGGAAACAATATATTGATACGCCGCACAAAAGCACGATTCAGATGACATATCGCTTTACTGAGGGCGATCCGGGGGAGCTGAGACTGCGTACGGATCTTGACAAAAAGGAGTTTACGGTATCGGTCCAAAGTGATTTCATCCCGGAGCGTGCCGAATCCCGCCCGACGGACCGGGAGGCTGTTGAACGGCAGCTTCTTCGGCTCGGAGATACGGATTTTGATGCGGAATCCATCGAAGGAATCCTGGAACCGAATCTTTTCCTTCCGGTCTCTTCGCTGAATGCATTCAGAAGAAAAGCCGTATCGGCGCTGACAGAGGAGATCCTGTCCGCATACAGAAGGAAGCTTCCGGAGAGAAAGACCGGGAAGGCAAATGATCCTGCAGAAAAAAAGATGCCTGTTTCCGGGATGTGCCTTCAGGTCCTGGTGACCCGAAAAGAACAGCTTTCGGCAGCACTCGAATCCGCTGCGGAAACGGTTATCCTTGAATCCACCATTGCGGAAGCCTCCGAATATCAGGCGCTTTCCGAGCAGATTCACACGGCAGAAAAACGCAGCTTCCTGGCTTTTCCGCCGATATTCCGGCAGGAGATGCAGCGCTGGTTCAATCAGAACGCCGAAGCAGTCCGGGAAGCCGGGTTTGACGGATTTCTGGTCCGGACACTCGGCGAGATCAGCTGGCTTAAGGAGAGAAATATCCCGGGCGAGCGGCTTTCGGACCATACGCTGTATGCGATGAACCTGGAAGCGCAGTCATTCCTCCGGGACAGCGGCTTTTCGCGTCTTACGGTTCCTCTGGAGCTTTCGGAGCCGGAGATCCGCGGGATGGATTTCACGAATGACTGCCTGCTTTTATACGGTTATCTTCCGATGATGCTTTCCGCAAACTGTCTCGTGCGGACAGCGGAGGGCTGCGATCACAGAAACAGGACCGTGATCCTTTCGGACCGCCTGCAGAACAGGCTGCCGGTGGAGTGCATCTGCCGCTACTGCATGAACCGGATCCTGAACGCGGTCCCCTTGTCTCTTCTTTCTCTGCACAAAGATGTGGAAAAGCTTCAAATTCCCACGGGAAGGCTTGATTTTACGATCGAATCGGCTGATGAAACCAGGGAAATCATCCGGGAATTTACACGGGCTTATCGGGACGGAAAAGACGTTTCGGAACGCCCGAAATTTACGCGCGGCCATTTCCGAAGGAAGGTTGACTGAAACCGGTTTTTTTGCTATACTATATCGAATACTGGGGTAAATCGGCTTTTGTTCTTCTCAAAACCGGGATATCCCCGGGTTTTATGCGTGTTTGAGGCGAAATATGAGACAATTTCTGAAATCACATAAACTGGATTATGTCAGCTACGATGTCCGCGGACCGGTTTTGGAAGAAGCGGAGAAGATGGAAGCGCAGGGCATCCGGATCCTGAAGCTGAATATCGGGAATCCCGCACCGTTCGGGCTGATGGCACCCGAAGAAATCATTTCGGATATGATCCGGAACATCCCGGACGCAGAAGGCTACAGCAATTCGAAAGGGATATTTGCGGCCAGAAAAGCCATCATGCAGTATCACCAGCTGAAAGGCCTGCCAAACCTTGACGTCGATCATATCTATACCGGAAACGGGGTATCGGAGATGATTTCGATGTCCATGCAGGGGCTTCTCGATAACGGCGACGAAGTGCTTGTGCCTTCGCCGGATTATCCGCTGTGGACCGCCTGCGTGACGCTTTCCGGCGGAAAAGCCGTGCATTACCGCTGCGACGAACAGGCAGACTGGTACCCGGACATTCAGGACATCCGGAGCAAAATCACCGACCGCACCAAGGCCATTGTCATCATCAATCCGAACAATCCGACCGGTGCCGTTTACCCGGTGGAACTGCTTCAGGAGATTGTTGAAATCGCAAGAGAGCACGAACTGATCATTTTCTCGGATGAGATTTACGACCGTCTGGTCATGGACGGCATTAAGCATACCTCGATCGCATCGCTTGCGCCGGATCTGTTCTGCGTTACCCTGAACGGTCTCTCGAAATCCCACCGGATTGCGGGATTCCGGGTCGGCTGGATGGTGCTTTCCGGTCGGAAAGATCATGTGCAGGGCTATATCGAAGGCCTGAACATGCTGAGTTCCATGCGGCTCTGCAGCAACGTGCCTTCGCAGATGATCATCCAGACCGCGATCGGCGGCATTCAGAGCGCGGACCAGCTGATTCTTCCGGGCGGAAGAATTTACGAGCAGCGTGAATGCGTCGACCGGCTGGTAAATGAGATTCCGGGCCTTTCGGAGGTGCGTCCGCACGGCGCATTCTATACCTTCCCGAAGCTCGATGTGAAGAAATTCAACATTACGGATGACGAGAAATTCTGTATCGACCTGCTGCACGAAAAACGGGTGCTTTTAGTGCCCGGAAAAGGCTTCCACTGGGAAGAACCGGATCACTTCCGGATTGTCTATCTGCCGCGCGTTGAAGTGCTGCAGGAAGCCATGAACGCGATGGCGGAATTCCTGGACGGATACCGCCAGCACTGAACATCTTAGGATAACATGAACGGACTGACACAAGAAGAAGTTCAAAAAAGAATAGAAGCGGGACAGGTAAACCATGTCAAAGCGGGGAACACCCGGTCCTATGCCAGCATCATTTTAGGGAATACACTGACTTTTTTCAACCTGCTGAACGTCGTGTTTTTCGTCGGGGTGCTTTTGGTCGGCTCCTACAAGAACGGCCTGTTTATGCTCGTGATCCTGATCAATACCGGCATCGGCATTTTCCAGGAAATCCGGACGAAACGCACACTCGACAAGCTCTCGATCATGAACATGAGCCGGACGATTGCAGTCCGGTCAGGGACGCAGCAGGACATAGCCGTAAATGAAATCGTGCTTGACGATGTACTCCTCTTAAAACAGGGCGACCAGATCCCCTGCGACTGCGAGGTGCTTCAGGGAGCTCTTGAGGTAAACGAATCGCTCCTTACGGGTGAATCGGACAATGTAACGAAGAAAGCGGGGCAGGAACTTCTGTCCGGGTCCTTTATTACAGCCGGTTCCGCCTATGCGAAGGTGACAAAAGTCGGCGATGAAAGCTATGCCGCGAAAATCGCAGGAGAAGCGAAAAAGAAACGCGTCCGGAAATCCGGACTCCGCGATACTTTAAACCGGATTCTGAAAATCGTCAGCTTTGCAATCATCCCGCTGTGCGGACTGCTGTTTGCCAAGATGTACTTCATGAATCACTATCCGCTGAAGGAAACCGTGGAAATGACTGCGGCATCCGGCGTCGGCATGATTCCGGAAGGGCTGATTCTTCTGACCAGTGTCTCGCTGACGCTGGGCGTATTAAAGCTTGCACAGCAGCGGACGATTGTGCAGGATCTGTACTGTATCGAAACACTTGCTCGTGTCGACGTGCTCTGTCTCGATAAAACCGGAACCCTGACCGAAGGCCGGCTCAAGGTGGAGCAGGTAATCGACATGACCGAAAAAGAGGAGCTTTCGCCTGCGCTGCAGCAGCTTCTCTTTACCATAGATTCGAAAAATGCGACTACCGAAGCGCTTTCCGCGTATTTCGGCGCGCCGATCACAAGTGCCTGGAAACTGCAGAAGGCCATTCCATTTTCTTCGGAACGGGAATATTCCGGTGCGGTTTTTGAAGGGCAGGGAAGTATCTATATCGGTGCCGTACAGGCGCTGTTCCCCGCGGATACGGCGCTTCTTCAGGAGGCAGGCGAGTATGCGAAGCAGGGCTTCCGTGTCATTGCGGCTGCGCAGAGCGACCAGCCTTTCTCCGGCGGCATTGTGCCGGGAGAACTTCGCCCGCTCGGCCTTGTCCTGATGACGGATGTGATCCGACGCGAATGTCAGAATACGCTGAAGTATTTCGCGGAGCAGGATGTGACGCTCAAGGTGATTTCCGGTGATGATCCGGTGACAGTATCGCGCATTGCCGCGCAGTGCGGTCTTTCGGGGGCGGAGGATTATCTGGACGCTTCCAAAATCACGGAAGACCAGGATCTTCCGGAACTGATGGATCAGTACACGGTTTTCGGCCGCGTACGTCCGGAACAGAAAAAGAAGATGATCGCGGCGCTTCAGGAGCACGGCCACAAGGTTGCGATGACCGGAGACGGCGTCAACGATGTGCTGGCCTTCAAGCAGGCGGACTGCTCGATCGCGATGGCATCCGGCTCGGATGCGGCAAAGCATACGGCGGATATCGTGCTTCTGGATTCGGATTTCACCTCCCTTCCGGACGTGGTAAAGCAGGGCCGGCGCGTCATCAACAATATCTGCAGCGCTTCCACGATGTACCTGATCAAGACAATGTTTTCGATTGTCCTGACGCTTCTTACGGTCATTGCCGGCATCAGCTATCCGGTACAATCCATCCATCTCACGATTATCAGTGCCTTTGCGGTCGGCGCCCCGACCTTCCTGCTGCAGTTTGAGCCGAGTTACCTCAGGGTACAGGACGATTTCATCCGGCGTGTCATGCATTATGCGCTGCCGGCGGGCGTGACGATTGCAGTGCTTTCCTATGCACTGAACAATGTCGGCCTTTTGGTGGACCGGAACAATGCCTCGATGCTCACAACGATCTGTGTGCTTGCGATCGGCTATATTTATTTCTACATGCTGCGGCGGGTTTACCAGCCGATGAACCTGTTCCGGCGGATTGTCGTGTACAGCATGCAGGTGCTGTTCTTCGTCGTCATTATTTTCGGCCAGCACCTCCTTGACATGACGAATGTTTCCACGACGGGTGTTGTTGTGCTTCTTGCGGTCGTGACTTTCGCGCCTATTTTTGAAGACCTTTTAGAGAGGGCTTTTGATATCGTAACGGACCGCATTACACGCTACCGGGCCTGGCGTAAGGCGGAAAAAAAGGCCGCGGAATCCTCATGAAGCGGCGAAGCTTACAGCGCTTTCTTCGGAAAATCCTGATTCCGTTCGGCATCATTCTGATGCTTTTTACAGCATGTACACGGGAGCCGGAAGTGATTCGGACCGAGACAGAGAAGACGGAACCGGTTTCCGAATCCGTAACTGAGACCGATCCGGAAACTGAAAAGACCACGGAAACGGAGACGGTTTCCGAAAGTGAATCGGAAAGCACCGAGGATCCGGAAGCCCGGGAAGAATCCGCATCGGAGAATACGGCAGATACGGAATCCGAAAGTGAATCCGAAACGGAAAGTTCAGAAGAGACGGAAACGGCAGCTCCCAAGAATTCGCACGAAGGAGAAGCGGTGTTTTTCGGACACTATATGAACGCGGATATCGCGGCGCTGAATCAGCGTACACTTAACTCTGAAGGCGCTCATCTTTATGACGTGCTGTCAGAGCCTTCGTTCGGCGCGGAATCGGTACGCGCACTGATTGAAGCTTACAGTTTCCCGGAAACCGCGTATCTCGGCGGAGAACCGCGGACGGACGATCGTACATGGGAAATCATGGAGAACCGGAACCTTTCGGCGCTCAGTGAAGAAAACTTCGGAATCCGGTATGCGCTTCTTACCGACAATGCAGATATCCGGGCCTTTCCGACAATGCTTCCCGCGAAGAATGAACTCACGGAGGAATCTTTCGACCTTCTGCAGGAGAGCGGGTTTTCTCTGGGAGAGGGCGTGATCGTCCTTCACGAATCTGCGGACGGCGCCTTTCTCTTTGTGCAGGGCAGCAATTACAGCGGCTGGATAGAGCGCGAAAAAGCGGCTTTCTGCGGCTTTTCGGAATTCAGTGAGTATCTTTCCGCCGAAGACTTCATCGTCGTTTTAAAGCAGCGTTTTATGCTGAATTCGCAGGCCCTGAGGCTTGGGACGGTGCTTCCGTACCGGGAAAGGACCGAAGAAGGCTTTACGGTGCTCCTTCCGGAACGGTCGGAGAGCGGGGAGCTAATAATCCGCGAGGAAATGGTTCCGGATGATCCGCAGTCCGTATCAGACGGATTCCTTCCCTACAGTGTCGA
>CADCPV010000099.1 GCA_902803345.1 uncultured Eubacteriales bacterium
CTGCCGTTCTGGGATCCGTAGGCACCGTGCAGATCCAGAATCACATAGAGTCCCTGCGCCTGAGCCTGTGAAACCACCCAGTCCAGGCGTGAAAAGGCATCCGCCTTGAAATTCCCCAGATCATCCGTCAGTGTCCCATACCAGAAAGGAACCCGGATACAGTTGAAGCCGAGTCCCTGAATAAAATCAAAATCCGCCTCTGTAATAAAGTGATCAAGATACGTATTGAGAAGCACTCCTGCCTTTTCTTCACCGAAGCGCTCGATGAGAATCTCTTCCAGTTCTTTCTGACACCGTACCCGATCTGTCGCCTCCGTCGCCGACATCCAGAATTCCTGCACAAAGTAATTCCCAAGATTCACGCCCTGAAGCAGGATGGGCTGTCCCTCCCCGTCATAAAGTGTCTTTCCTTCCGCGCACAGATACCCGGTCGCGGGGCCGGTTTTTTTCTGTCTGTTCATCATAATCAGAATGAGTGTGATGACAGCGGCGGCGCAGAGAAGCCCTGCGCACACCGCAAATATCAAAATCCTATTTTTGTTCATATCCTTACTCAAAGCGGTGGAAACGAATCTTCAGAATCGTCGGTGCCCCGAAATGAATATGCTCCTCATCTCCGTTCAGGAGACGGTGCATCACCCAGCTGCCGTTGATGAATTCGCCTTCTTCAATTGAAAGGAATTCCACATAAGGCTTCTTGGGATCCAGTGATCTGAATACCGGTCTTACGCCGTATCCGAGAAGATAATACTCATCCGGTGCGGTTCTCGCGGCAAGGATTGCTCCGGCAAAGGATTCTCTTCCAGGGAATCCGAATACGCCGGTGATCGCAAGGTCGCCAAAATCCATGGTAAGTTCGTCCGGGTTTTCCTCGATCACTGCCTGCAGGTCATCGGTTCCGTACAGCGATGTCAGAATCGGCATCATTCCGCCTAAAAGTTCATTCGCGCGACCGTAGACTTCCGGCATCAGCGGGTTCTTCAGCGCAGGATCGCTCGTATCCATTCCGACCAAAGCACCAAGCGAGGTATCGGGCGGATTTCCGATGTCTTCAATACCGAAAGGAGCAAAACAGAGCGCGTGGTGTTTTCCAATTGCATAGATCAGACGCGAAGTGGCACGGAACTGCAGTGCAATCTCCGGGATAAACAGCGGGTTCCCCTGCTTCGTATACTTTTTGCAGGTGTCAATAAACAGCGGAATATAAATGTCCGGCGCTACCCATGAGAGCGAAGGCGCAACGACCTGGTATAGTTCCATCACCCGGAAAACAGGACCACCGGACGGATAAGCACCGGGCTTTCCGCCCTGTACAAGCCAGCAGTTCGCGTACATCGGAATCGGATATTCCGCTTTTCCGGCTGCTGCAACTGTCTCGATATGCTTCGCTGTATAATATGCCATCAGCATCTCTTCAGCTGTATCGCCAAAGACTTCTTCCCAGCTGCCTTCCTGGCAGTTCTCAAGCGCCTCTCGAATGTCCTCAACCAGTCCGTCTTTCCGGGCAAGCAGGCCTTCGACAAGTTCCTTCGGGACCTGTTCCGCGAACGCCGCATCTGCCAAATCCGAATGATCACGTCCGGCTCCGAGAAGGCCTGTCTCGTTCTCCACCTGGATCAGGACCACCGTATGATCCGTGTCGACTTCCCGAAGATGCGCACAGAGCTTCGCAAAGGCGCGCGCGTCCATTCTGGTTGTTTCTTCGGAAAACGCGGAAAGAGTCGTATAGTTCATTCCGAAACCGTGAAAATCAATTTGCGTAAAGGGCTTGCCTTTCTCGACTTCCGCACGCGGGAAACGCTTTATATCAGTTTTAACCCAATCCGGCGCATAGGAGCAGGCGGCATTCTTCCAGCTTCCGAACCAGAGGATGCCAAACTTCATGCCGTGGGCCTTCGCCTGTTCAATCAGGCCGTCCACCAGTTCAAAATGAAACTCTCCTTCCACGGGCTCCACCTGCTGCCAGGTGACCGGGAAAAGCAGGCTGTTCAGGTGCAGCGCCTGCATTTTGTCCCAGATCGGCTCCATATATTCTGTCGTCGAGGAACTGGAATTATGCAGCTCGCCGGACAGAAGGAAAAATGGTTTGTCGTCAACCAGAAGAATCTTCCGGCCGTTTCTCGTCTCCACTCTCGGGATACTCATCAAGTTTACCTCCGTCTTATTTTTCAGCTTCCTTCATCAGGAATTTCACCAGATCCGAGGGGCCTTTCTCCTCGGTATAGGCCGTGTCGCCGAACCACATTCTGCAGGGTTCATCGTCGGTATAAGGCTTCCAGTAAGGCATATCCGTTCCGTCCGCATCCTTTCCGTTCGGGTCGCCGTTTTTAATGAAGTTCGCCCAGTAGTTGCACATCAGCCGCGCGAGATCGTAATGCTTTCCAACGAAAGGCCGCCAGCATTTGGCAAGCGTTTCAAAGAAGAACCACAGATCACAGGAATGGAAGGTTCCCGGATTGTCCCAGCCCGGAATCTCCGGATCGAATACCCAGTAATATACCGGATTCGGATCGCCGGTCACTGTTTTTGCATGGCCGATCCGCCGCGCGGAGAATTCAATGTGCTGGACCGTAGCCTTATAAAGCATTTCCTTGATGGAGCCGTTCGGCGAATTGCAGATCCGAAGATACTCATCCGCGTCCTCGCCGTAATGTGACTTCGCGTATTCCACGAACTCCTCCACTGTTTTCACAGCCGGCGCAGAGGGGAATTCGGTCGAGGTGTGGCCGAGCATCACCGGGACCACGTTCGCTTCATTCTTCATGAAAAGCTCGTTCGAAAGGCCGGTCACCATGTGTCCGTCACAGCAGGGCGAAAGCCAGATCCGGCTTTCGACAAATTTGTCGCGGATGTATTCTGCCGGAAGCGCACGTGCTTCCTTGAGGGTCTTCACACCGAGGATTTCAAAGAACTGTTTTCCGATCTCCTCAGCCTCCTGAAGGCTCTTCAGATGGCCGAACATCGCGCTCTCATATGGCATCAGCTCAAGGCCGCTGTCGACGATCGCTTTCTGGAAGAGGCCCTTGTTTAA
>CADCPV010000100.1 GCA_902803345.1 uncultured Eubacteriales bacterium
AGAAACTCCGAAAGCGCCGTATTCGCGGCATACAGGAAATCCTCCGAACCGCAGGCAAGGAAGATGCCCGGAAGCGGCTTCCCTTCCGCAAGGCGCTTCTCGACAAGCACATCGGGGTTGTGATCCGTTTCCGCCGCCTTCTTCAGGTCTCCGAAAATCGCCTCGTAATAAGCCCGGTTCGCGACTTTGTTGCCCTCGAGGTCAATGTCCTTCAGACCGTTCACGATCAGTGCACTTGAAAGGCCGATCACTTTGCTGTAGCTGTCAAACAGAAGCCCGGTGTGGATCGCGCCGAAACCACCCATTGAAAGGCCGCCGATCGCACAGTTTTCCGGAGAAATGTCCAGTCCGAAAGCCCGGGACGCAAATTCCAGAAGCTCTTTTCCAACAAAGGTCGCGTACTGCTCGCCGGTCGCTTCCTTGTCGATGTAGAAGCTGTTCCGACCGTTCGGCATCAGCACCGCAAGGTTGTATTCCTGCGAAAGCTCCCGGATCCGGGACCCGGTGACCCAGTCCGCGGAATTGCCGCTGTAGCCGTGCAGCAGCACCAGTACCTTTGCCGGACGTTTGTAGTGCTCGCTCATGTCCGCCATAAAGGGCGGGACATCATTTGGAATGACTGCGTAAAAATCAGTCTGCCCCGCAAGCGCGAGGGAGTAATAATCAACATGATAAAGTGCCATTTCCGTTTCCTCCTGGTAATTGCTTTATGCAAGAATCTCTTTCAGAATTTCCCCAAGCTGCGCGCCGATCCGGACATGCGTCTTCATCGAGGGATGTCCGTCCGCGCCGAAGCCTTCGCTCATCAGATTGATGCCGATAAACTTGAAGGTCCGAATTTTCTCGTCACCGGTTTCCTTCTGATAAGCATCAACCGCCTCGCGGATCCGGTCATAGAGATAGTAGTCCATCGGGCCGAGCACGGAAAGGATCAGGGTATCGGGACCGTTCAATGCGCGGACTTTTTTCAGGAATTCACCGTATTTCTTCACAAAATGCGCCTCTTCCCGCGCCGCGGTCTGCCTGTCCGGCGCGAAGCGGATCGGGTTGACGTCGTTTGTGCCGAGATTCAGAAGTACAATGTCCTTTTTGTTCGCAGCAAAATCCCAGGCCTCCGGCTCCAGTCCGAACTTCTCCTGCACATCGCGGTCGGTATAGGCGTAAAGCTCCTCCATCGAAGGCATATGGAAGGGGAAGCGGGAATGCTCCGGAAGCGCGGTACTGATGCCGGAATAGCTGATCATATTGAATTCCGCGCCGACCGCACGGGCTGCGATCGCGCCGTAGGTCATCCAGCCGTTTTCCTCGTTGGGATTGAAATGTTCATTCATGTTCGGACATTCATTGCCGTAGCCGCAGGTAATCGAATCACCGACAAATTCAATCTTTACGGGTTTTTCCGGGAGATCCGCAGGAAGGAGCTCCCCATCCGTCCAGAGAGAGACCAGGCCGGCCTGTCCGCGGCTGCCCTCAGAAAGCTTCACGAGGCGCAGGAGATGCTCGCCCGGATCGCCCGAGAAAAGCTCATAGGAAGCCTCCTTTTCCCGGCATTCATAGCGGCAGATCAGGCTTTCTCCGTCCTCCCCGACTGCGCCGATGCAGGGGTATTCGATCGGATTCTCCGGGAAGCCGGGGAAAGCCGGCATCTGATTTTCAACCGAACGGATAGTGACTTTGAGAACCGAGCCCGTAAAGCGGAATGTAAATCCGCTGCAGGTCCAGTTGAACCATAAGGGGCCTTCCTCCTGCAGCCAGGTCCGGCCGTGCGCGAAAGCCAGCGCTTTGACTTCTTTTGCTGTGTACTGTTTCATATTCTTTCCTTTCATTCAGTATATTCCCCCTCGGGGGCTCCGATACTCGCCTGCGGGATCGTATTTCCCCTCGGCTCAAGCTTATCGCGACATCAGAAGAACCTCTGTTTTCTGTCCCGAAAGAGGATTGCAGAAATTACAGGGTATAGCACAGATCCCAGGCTTCCCGGATCACGCTCATCAGGTTCCCGACTTCGTTTGCGTCGCCGAGAAGGTGGAGCTTTTCTTCGGGGACACCGCCATCAGACAGCCTGTCAAACAGGCTGCGGTCGGAAACATAGCCGACCGACAGGATTACGCTGTCCGCGGGAAGTTCCTGTTCGGTTCCTTCAGCATCTTTCACAAACACCTTCAGGCCGTCCGAATCCGCCGAAACGCCCGAAAGCGAAGTCTTTGTCAGTACCGGGATTTTATAGTAGCGAATGATTTCACGGAGCATATTGGAGTTTGCGGCGCAGAGGCCCGGAACCTTCAGGATATCCTCCTGCATTTCCACGACAACAGGCTTTTTGCCGCGAAGCACCAGATCATAAGCGATCTCGACGCCCGTCAGTCCGCCGCCGATCACGACAACCTGCTCTCCTGTCTGATCCGGGTCATTCAGGTAGGAAATCGCCTCTATTACACCCGGGAGCTCCAGTCCCGGAAGCGGAAGCTTTCTAGGCTTCGCGCCGGTCGCAAGAATCACTTCGTCGAAATCTGCGAGCATTTCCGCCGTCGCTTCTGTATTCATCCGAAGAACAATCGGAAGCTTCTCCATCTGGTGCTCATACCACCGAAGGAGCATCTTGTCCTTTTCCTTGAAGTCCGGTGCCGCAGCCGCGATGAAAACGCCGCCGAGCTTTCCTGTCCGTTCGAAAAGGGTTACCTTATGCCCGCGCAGCGAAAGAAGCCGCGCCGCTTCCATGCCGCCGACACCGCCGCCGACAACCGCGATCCGTTTCGGATCTGCTGCGGGTTCCAATTTCCACTTCGTCTCCTCCATCGCCTCCGGATTGACTGCGCAGTGCGCCATCATGAAGCCGTAGCGTCCGGGGGGATTCCCGAGGCTCACGCCGAAGCAGCCGTTGTGACAGGCAATACAGGGGCGGATATCCAGCTCGTCGCCGGAACGCGCCTTGTTGAGCCACTCCGGATCTGCCAAAAACTGCCTTGCGACGCCGATGCCGTCGATTTCGCCGGCTGCAATGGCCCGATCCGCAAAGGCCGGATCTTCCATTCTGCCTGCGCAGAACACCGGGATATCCACGAATTTCTTGAGATAGGAAACCTCCGGGAAGTTGCAGTGAAGCGGCATATAGACCGGCGGATGCGCCCACCACCAGGAGTCATAGGAGCCGTTGTCCGCATCCAGTGCGTCCGCGCCGGCCTTCTCTAAAAGTCTTGCGGCGGAAGGGCTTTGTTCGAGGCTGCGGCCGAATTCTTTGAAATCCTCGCCGGGAAGCGCGCCCTGATTAAAGCCGCGCATCTTGGAGCTCACGCTGTAGCGGATCATGACCGGGAAGTCCTTGCCGCAGGTTTTCTTGATCTCCTGAATGACTTCCGAGATAAAGCGGAAGCGGTTCGTGAGAGATCCGCCGTATTCATCCGTCCTGTGGTTGGTGCTCTCGATTGTGAACTGATCCAGAAGATATCCCTCGTGAATCGCGTGAATCTCCACGCCGTCGATTCCGGCCTTTTTGCAGAGAAGTGCCGATTTGCCGAATGCGTCCACAAGATCATGGATTTCTTCCACAGTCAGCCCGCGGTGCTTCATTTCAGGCACCCAGACATTCGGAATGCCGTCGGATGGTGCCACGAGAAGCTCCCGCTTCTGCTCTTCCGTCATGTTCCGGCCGAGGCCCATCAGCTGCGCCCGGCCGAAGCCCGCGCCAAGCTGCATGAAATAGCGCGTTCCGTAGGAATGCAGTTCGTCCATCAGCTCTTTTACGGGGCCGAGGAATTCCTCCTCTTTTTCATAAAGATACCCGCCGCCGGACTTCACGCCGGTCACGCCGGGGACGATGAGACCGACATTGCCTTTCGCACGTTTCAGATAATAATCACGGATTTTCGGGTTGAATTTTCCGTCATAACCGAACAGCCCGGTTCCGCCCATCGCCGTCAGGATGACACGGTTTTTCAGGGTAACGCCGCCGATTTTAATCGGCGAAAAAAGCGCTTCATATCTGCCTTCCATACTCGATTCCTTTCTCGTATTATGCTATTTGACCTGTAAAAATATGATACTACAAATACTTTTCCTTCGCAAGCAATGTCAGGGATTTCGCTTTTAATTAAAACGGGTGCTTACTTTTTTATAGCTGTTTTCGGGCTGCGTTTTTTTCTGAAAATGAAACACGGAAATTCAAATGCAGGAAGGTCCCGAACGGTTTAAAATGGGTGTATCAGTATTGCTATGAGGAGGATCTTTTGATGGCAAAATTAAAAATCGGATTTATCGGCTGCGGCGGTATCGCCTTTGACAAGCACTTCCCGGGCATGTCCACCCAGCGGGACCGGATTGACATGTACGCTTTCTGCGACATCATTCCGGAGCGCGCGGAAGAAGCGCGGGCAAAATACGGCTGCGAAGGCGCAAAGGTCTTCACAGATTATCATGAACTTCTCGCGGATCCGGATATCTATGCCGTGCATGTACTGACCCCGAACGTCAAGCACTGCCAGATTTCCTGCGACGCGATGGAAGCCGGCAAGCACGTCATCTGCGAGAAGCCGATGGCTGCAACTTATGAGGATGCGCTCAGAATGTATGAGACGCACATCCGTACCGGAAAGCTTCTCACGATCGGTTATCAGTACCGGCATTTCGATTCGCACAAAGCGATGAAGGAATACGTCGACACCGGCGCATTAGGCGAGATTTACTACGCGGAAGCAACAGCCTGGAGAAGAAGAGGCATCCCGACCTGGGGCGTTTTCACCAACAAGGCTGAGCAGGGCGGCGGACCGCTGATCGACATGGCGACCCACGCACTGGACCTCACGCTCTGGATGATGAACAATTACGAAGTCGCATCCGTCACCGGCTGCACCTTCGCCAAGATCGGACCGGTTGCGACCGTTGATGAAATGGGCAATGATTTCGGCAACTGGGATCCCGAAAAGTACGAACTGGAAGATTCCGCATTCGGCTTCGTCCGCATGAAGAACGGCGCACTGATCAACATCCGCTGCTCCTGGGCGATGAACCTGATCCCGACGGAGGGCATGGTGCGTCTCGCCGGTACCAAGGGCGGTATTGACGAAACCGGCATGAATGTTACCGCAAACCACGTCCGCGGCAACCGCGCGCAGGATATCAAGATCAAAACCCGTTCGATGTTCCCCCGCATGATGAACACGATCGACCGCAATCCCCAGAAGGATCCCAACCAGATGGAGGCTGAGATCTGGGTCAACGCGCTTCTCGGCGAGGGCGAACTTTTCGTCACCCCCGAACAGGCCCTGACCGTCACCAAGATTCTGGATGCGATCTACCGCTCCGCGCAGTCAGGTGAGACTATTTATTTTGACTGACGAGGTATCCTATGTACGAAGAACGTTTACAGGCTCTCTCCGCCTGGGCGAAGGATCAGCTTCACGGTGTGATTCTGCCCTGGTGGTGCAGTGACTATATTCAGGATCATGAGCACGGCGGCTACTACGGCGTCGTGACGATTGACATGCAGAGAAACAACAGCGAGCCCCGCGGCCTTACGCTCACGGGGCGGATGCTGTGGGTTTTCTCCGCAGCCTACAGAAGGTTCCGCGGACAGATTTACCTGGACCGTGCGAAATATACGTATGAAGAACTGAAGTCCCGCTTCTATGATCCGGAGTTCGGCGGTGCGTTCACAACCGTCTCCGAAACCGGCGAAGTGCTGACAACGGACAAGCCGAACTACTGCGAGGCTTTCTTCATCATGGGTCTTGCGGAATATTATCACGCGACCGGAGATGAGGAAGCGCTGAAGATGGCGATGGACTGCTTCCGCCTGATGGAGGACAAAGCCAAAACCGCGCCCGGCCTCTATGCCGGAAACATGACCCGCGACTGGCAGAAATCCGAAGGCTTTGGGTTCGGCCGCAGGGGCATGCGCTCCCCCTTCCCGGAGGACGCGGTGATGTTCGCGCATCATCTGTTCCAGGCATACCTCCGTCTCTACGAAGCGACGAAGGATCCGGAAGTCGGAAAAGCGCTCCGTGAGATGGCGGAAGTCCTTTTGGACCGGCTCTATGACAAAAAACTCCACAATTTCATGACTATCATCACGGCAGACGGCGAGCGTATCGGCACCAACCAGAGTTTCGGCCATGACTGCGAAATCAGCTATCTTCTCCTGAATGTCGTACGGATTCTCGGTGATGAAGCGCTGATCGCGCGGACGGAAGAAGTTCTTCGCGAGCTTCTGTACCAGGTGCTTGAGAATGACTTCGATCCCTGGGGTGCGCTCTACAACGGCGGCGATCTCACGAAGCCCGAACGCTCTCCGGTGCACGTCTGGTGGGCGGAAGCGGAAGCCGTTTCCGCGATGCTCTGCGGCTATTCCCTGACCGGTGACGAACACTTCCTTACAGCCTGTGAGAAGCAGGTTTCGATCATCGATAAATACTTTGTCAACCGGGAACACGGCGACTGGTACAACAATATCCTGGTGGATGAAGAAGGCGGCCGGGTTGTTGACGGCATGCACGGCTTTGACAAGCTGAACTCCGGCAAATGCCCCTTCCACAATTCCCAGATGTGCATGGAAGTGATCGCGCGGGTTGAAAAGATCCTGAACGGATGACCCCGCAAGAAAGGACCGAAACCCTATGAAAGACATTTACCTGATCACCGCGTCATTTGTCGGAGAGATCACGCGAGACTTCGACAACTATATGCGAATGACCAAAAAGGCCGGCTATAAGGGCATTGAAATGTACAAGTGCCCCTATGACCAGTACAGCGGAAAAGAGCTTCGAAAGCTCATTGAAAGCTACGGACTTACCGCAATCAGCTGCCATGTGGACACGGCGGAATCCGACAAAATGATTGCCTATCTTCCGGATACGGGCGTACAGTTCATGGTCAATCCGGGCCTTCGGGTACAGTCCCGCGACGACGCTTTCCGCGGCGCTGAAACGCTGAATGAGATCGGCAAAAAGTGTAAGGAAGCAGGCCTTCGCTACGGCTATCACAACCACAACAACGATTTCGACGTCTACGACGGCAAATCCGTAATCGACATTTTTATGGAGAACACGGATCCCGACTATGTAACCTTCGAAATCGACGCCGCCTGGGCATGGCGCGCCGGCGTCAATGCGGCTCAGTTTATTACGGATCACGCCGGCCGTGTGGACCTCGTCCATGTAAAGGAAACCGCACGGGTCCTGGGTCCCGAGGATGATCTTTCGCATCTTTTCAAAAATGCGAAACGTGACGAGAAGGGCTTCCCGATTTTCACGGAAGAGATGCGGGAAATTTTCAAAGAGCACCAGAAGATCAACTGCCGCCTCGGAGAGGGCATCATCAACATGCCCGAAATCAAGAAAGCCGCTGATGCACAGGGCGTCAAAGCCTATATCGTCGAGCG
>CADCPV010000101.1 GCA_902803345.1 uncultured Eubacteriales bacterium
AACTGATCCGCGGAATATATACGCTGTAATACAGGAGATACGAAAAAGAAATGGTCAGACAGCAGGTGACAGTGAAAAATCTGACGGGGCTGCACTTGAGGCCCGCTGGGATTCTCTGCCGCGAAGCGATGAACTTTAAGAGCAGCATTCACTTCAGCTTCGGGAACTATCAGTCCAACGCGAAAAGCGTCCTGAGTGTTCTCGGAGCCTGTGTCAAACGCGGGGATGAAATTGAATTTATCTGCGAAGGAGAAGACGAGGAAGAAGCGCTTCACAGCATGGTCAGGCTGATTGAGGACGGGCTCGGCGAATGAGAACGGACCCTGTGATCGACGTGATCATCCCCGTATACCGCCCGGATCCGGACTTTTCCGAGCTCCTTACGATGCTCGAAAAGCAGCAGACTCCGGTGCGGCGGATCATTCTCATGATCACCGAGGATCCGCGCGCCGAATATCCGGACTTTTCCCGGTATGACAACATCGAGTGCCACAGTTTAATGCGGGAGGACTACGATCACGGCGGAACAAGGAACCGAGGCATCGCGTACTCGGATGCGGACTATGTGCTTCTGATGACGCAGGACGCGGTTCCGGCGGATGACCGCCTGACGGAAAAGCTCCTGGAAAGCTTCCGGGAGGAAGACGTGGCTTCCGCCTATGCCTGCCAGCTTCCGAAAGCGGACTGCCGGCCGATCGAGGCTTTCACAAGGCAGTTCAATTATCCGGCGGAATCCTTTACAAAAAGCGCGGAAGACCTGCCGCGCCTCGGGATTAAGACCTATTTCTGTTCCAATGCCGCCGCGATGTATGACCGGCGGGTGCTGCAGGAATTAGGGGGATTTACAGCGCATACGATCTTCAACGAGGACATGATCTATGCCTGTGCGGTGATCAATCACGGTTACCGGATCGCCTATGCGGCGGACGCGCAGGTGTATCATTCGCATAACTACAGCGGAAGGGAGCAGCTTCAGCGGAATTTCGACCTTGCCGTGTCGCAGGCCGACCATCCGGAAGTATTCGCGGAGCTGTCCTCGGAAAAAGAAGGCGCAAGTCTGGTAAAGAAGACCGTAAAGCACCTGTTTTCAACCGGGAAATGGTACTATGTTCCGTATCTTGTGTATCAGAGCGGAATGAAATATATCGGCTATTTTTTAGGTAAACGATACAGAAAACTTCCGCGCCGCTGCGTGAGAAGACTTTCTATGAACAAAGGATACTGGGAGGAGAAAAGTGGGACAGATCAAAGTGACACGCTGTGAAATCGAGGGGCTCTGTGTGATTGAACCGACCGTTCACCGCGACGAACGCGGCTATTTTGTCGAAACCTACAATGAGAACGATATGAAGGCGGAAGGGCTCACGATGCGCTTCGTGCAGGACAACCAGTCCATGTCGTCTAAGGGGGTCCTTCGGGGGCTGCATTTCCAGAAGCAGTTCCCGCAGGGAAAGCTCGTACGCGCGCTCAGAGGTTCGGTTTTTGACGTTGCGGTAGACCTTCGCAAGGGTTCCGCGACCTACGGCAAATGGTTCGGCGTCGTGCTTTCCGAGGAGAACATGAAACAGTTCTACATCCCGGAAGGTTTTGCGCACGGTTTCTATGTCATGAGCGACACGGCGATCTTTGCCTATAAATGCACGGATTTCTATCATCCCGGCGACGAGGGCGGCCTTTTGTATTCGGACCCTGAAATTGGTATCGACTGGCCGATCGATCCCGATGCCCCGCTGATCATTTCCGAAAAGGACCGGAAGTGGAGCGGGCTCGCGGATACTTTCCATTTCGAATAAGGGGAACGGACGTTTTTTATGACAAAGATTGACTTAAAGCGGACGGAAAAGTACGCTTTCCTGATCTTTCTTGCGGCTGTCGTGCTGTTTACAGTCGGCGCCTGGGACCGGATCTTTGCGGCATCCGTGTTCGGGCTGAGATTTTTATGGATCTACCCGGTGCTCGTGGTGCTTCTTGCGCTCATCCTCTTCCTGTATATCGGCAGAATGAAGCGCGCCCAGGTCTCCGGGAAGAAATGCGCCGGACTGTTTTTCCTGCAGACGATGCACAAGTACCGCTTTCTTATCGAACAGCTCGTGCAGCGCGATTTCAAAATCAAATACAAACGCTCGGTTCTCGGCGCTTTCTGGAGCTTTCTGAACCCGCTTCTGATGATGACGGTTCAGTACGTGGTCTTCAGCCACCTCCTGAATATCCGCGGCAATACGGAACATTACGCGATCTACCTTCTCTGCGGTATTGTGATGTGGAACGGATTCAACGACTGTTCCACCCAGTCGATGCGTTCGATCACCTCGAATGCCGCGCTGATCACCAAAGTTTACGTGCCGAAGTATATTTACCCCGTGACGCGGGTGCTTTCGGCTTCGATCAACATCGTGCTGTCGATGATTCCGCTGCTTCTGGTGACGACGGTGTACGGACTCTTTTCGACCCCGCACCTGTACCTCAGTAAAGCGGTCCTGCTGCTTCCGTTCGGGCTTCTCCTGATGCTGATTTTCTGCGTCGGAATGGGCTTCTTCCTTTCGAGCCTGATGGTCTTTTTCCACGACATCGAGTTTTTGTGGGGTTTTGTGTCGACGCTCTGGATGTACGCGACGCCGATCATTTACAGCCTGTCGATGTTTGAGGAAAAGGGCGTCATGTGGTTTGTGAAATTGGAGCAGTTCAACCCGCTGTATCACTACATCCAGTTTATCCGTACGATTGTGCTGGAGCGGCAGTCGCCGGCTTTCTCGGAATACGGCATCTGCCTCGCGTTTTCTGTGGGCCTGTTCCTTCTCGGGTTCTTCATGTTCCGGAAGGTCCAGGACAGATTTATACTTTATCTCTAAAGGATTCTTATGTCAGAAGAAAAGAAAGTCATGCTGCGGATCTCGGATGTCTCGATGCGCTTCCGGAAGGAAGAGGATCATGCGGGGTCACTCAAGGAAACCGTGATCAATATGTTCGCGGGCCGGCTGAAATTCACGGAATTCTATGCCCTGCAGCATGTGAGCTTTGACGTATACAAGGGAGATGTTCTGGGAATCATCGGCCGGAACGGCGCCGGGAAGAGCACCATTCTGAAAATCATTTCCGGCATCATGAAACCGACGGCCGGGAATGTCGAACGCTACGGCAATATCGTGCCGATGCTGGAACTCGGTTCCGGTTTTGACATGGACCTTTCGGGCCGGGAGAATGTTTTTCTGAACGGTGCGATCCTCGGCTATGAAAAAGAATTCCTGCACAGTAAATACGACGAAATCCTCGCTTTTTCGGAGCTTCAGGACTTTATCAACATGCCGCTTCGGAACTACAGCTCCGGCATGATCATGCGCCTCGCGTTTTCGATCGCGACGGTTGTGGAGCCGGAGATCCTGATTGTCGACGAGATTCTTGCGGTCGGCGACGAGAATTTCCAGCGCAAGTCCCGGGCCAGGATGATGGAGCTCATGAGCGGCGGTACGACGGTGCTTTTCGTCTCGCATGACCTGAACCAGATCCGTGAGATGTGCAACCGCGTGGTCTGGCTTGACGGCGGAACGGTGCGGCTTCAGGGCGAATGCCAGGAAGTCTGCGACCAGTACAGACTGTAGGATTCGGGGCGGGTTCGTATGAAGAAAACGACGGTGGTCATCCCGAACTGGAACGGTATCGACTATATCCGGGTCTGTCTCGATTCCCTGAGAGCACAGGATACCGACGATTTTGAGGTTCTCGTGATCGACAACGCTTCTGCGGACGGATCGGACCTTGTGGTCGAGGAGGAATATCCGGAAGTAAGACTCGCGCGCATGCCTGAAAATCTCGGTTTCTCAGGCGGCGTCAACGAAGGAATCCGCCGGACAGAGACGCCCTATGTGCTCCTTCTCAATAACGATATCGAGTGCGACCCCGGATTTGTCCGGAACATGACCCGTGCGATCGAAGAGGATACGCGGATTTTCTCGGTTTCTGCCCGGATGATCAACTACCGGGAGCGGAAGATTCTGGACGACTGCGGTGATTTCTACACCGTGCTCGGCTGGGGCGCGCAGCGCGGTGTCGGCCAGAAGGTGACAGACCCGCGGTATCTCAGGCCGGCGAAGGTTTTCAGCGCCTGTGCAGGCGCCGCAATCTACCGGACAGCGGTCTTTTCGGAAATCGGACTTTTTGATACGGACCATTTTGCCTACCTTGAGGATATCGACGTCGGCTACCGTGCCCGGATCTACGGCTACGAAAACCGCTATGAACCGACTGCTATTGTCTATCACTGGGGTTCCGGAAGCTCCGGCGCGGTCAAATACAGTGACTTCAAGGTGCGGATCTCCGCACGGAACAATATCTGGCTGTGCTGGAAAAACATGCCGGCATTCTATAGGGGATTAAACGCTTTCCCGCTGTGGCTCGGCAGGACTTTAAAACGCCGCTTCTTCAAAAACCTCGGCTTTGAGAAAGCCTATGATGAAGGCATCCGCGAGGGATATGAGAAGCGGAAAGGCACAAAGAAAGTGCCGTATTCGTGGAAGCACTTCGGCAATTACCTGAAGATCGAATGTGCCCTGATCGGCAATACGTTTGTGTATCTTTCGGAATACCTGAGACGACACTGACACTTGAAAACAGCCGG
>CADCPV010000102.1 GCA_902803345.1 uncultured Eubacteriales bacterium
CCGCTTTGGTTTCCCGCCGCGATGGCTGTTTTGTTATTTTGTCAAAAATCAGCTGTCCTATGTTACTTCTTTAATAATTCCTGTTACGTGACTGCTCAGGTTCTTTCGTACACACATTTCCCTGCAAGAAAACAGGCGGAGACTTTGATGCGGTGAAGCTCTTCCGGTGCCGTCGCGAACGGATTCCGGTCGAGAATGGTAAAGTCCGCTGCGAATCCCGGGGTAATCCGGCCTTTTCGATTTTCTTCAAAGCTTGCTTCCGCGCCGCGGATGGTAAAACTGTCCAGCGCCTCTTTGACCGTAAACACTTCTCCGGGGAGATACGGTCCTGTTCCGTCCATGGACTTCCGTGTTACAGCACACTCAATCCCCTTCATCACATCCGGCAGCTCGACAGGACAGTCCGAACCGTTCGATACCGAAACGCCGCTTTTCATCAGTGTCTTCCAGGAATAACTGCTTGCAGCCAGTTCCGGTCCGACCCGTTTCTTCACGATATGGTTATCATAATCCAGGAAGACCGACTGCGCATAGACATGAAGGCCAAGATTCTGAATCCTTTTCAGCTGGTCGGGCCGCGTGATCTGGCAGTGCACGATGCCGTGGCGGTGATCCGGGCGGGGATGTTCGCGGAGCGCCCGATCAAATGCGTCCAGGACCTCGTCAAGACAGGCATCACCGATCGCATGGACTGCTACCTGCATGCTGTGCGCATTGGCAAAGCTTACCAGTTCCTGCAGTTCCTTCGGGCTGAAAAGAAGCAGTCCCTGCGTTTCGGGCATATCGGCATACGGACGGGACAAAAACGCCGTGCGGCTGCCAAGAGACCCGTCCGCGACAATTTTCAGCGGTCCGATCCGGAAACAGTCCGTTCCCTTCCCGGTCACGTTTCCTGATTCTACAAAGCGTCTGAGTTCATTCAGGGAAATCAGGTTCGCCTGTTCATAAATGCGTACCGTCAGCTCTCCGCTTTCCTGAAGCTCTCTGAAAACAGCATTCACGGTTTCAAACGGGATGTCGGGAAAAACCCCGTAGTCATCAGACTGTACGCTTGTAATCCCGTAGGAATTCAGTTCCCTGCAGGCGGAGCGGATCATATTCTTCAGGTCTTCCCTGTCTGCCGCAGGGATAAACGGATTCAGCAGTTCAATCGCGTTATCGTAAAGCCTCCCGTCCGGCTCTCCATTCTCCATCCCGACAGCACCGCCCTCCGGAGCCTTTGTATCCCCGCTGATCCCCGCGAGTTCAAGCGCCCGTGAATTCACCACACAGCAGTGGCCGCAGGTTCGCGTCAGGATGATCGGAAATTGTATCGAGATCGTATCCAGATCCCATCGGTTCGGCATACGGTCTGCATCTGTGAAATAATCCTGGTTCCAGCCGCGCCCAAAGAGCCATTGGCCTTCGCGGAGCGGATGATCCTTTACATACTCTTTCAGATAGCAGAGCATCCCGGCGAGGCTGTCAGTATGCTCAGAAAGTCCAGCGGATCTGAGCGCTTTTCCATAGTTCAGAAGATGCATGTGGGAATCATTGAAACCGGGGCACACAAAACGGCCTTTCAGGTCTGTGCGCTTCGTTCCCGGATCCGCCAATGCAAGAATCTTTTCATCCGACCCAACTGCAGAAATAACGCCGTCTTCAACAAGAAACGCCTGCTTCAGCGTGTCTTCTCCGGTATAGACCTGTCCGTTAACAAATACGTTTTTCATTTTCCTGCATGTACCTCTTTTCCATCTTCCAGATATGCGTAAATAAATGCATCGATGTCCGTAAAACGATTTGCCTTCAATCCGGCTTTTTCATATTCCTGCAGATAAGTCTTCAATATCATTTCAAATCCCCCGGCTGTCTTCTGAAAACACAGGGTCAGTTCTTTCATCAGCAGGGGCAGTTTTTCTTTTTGCTGTACTGCTTCTATGATCCTGTTGTTTCTGTCTTCCAGTGCATTTATATGAAACCTCTTCCGTTTGTCAGATAACGTAAATGTTATGGTATTACTTACCAGAGAGGGATACAGGGAAACAGACGGTCTCCACTGCCTTTCCGAGCGTACAATAACACATAATTGCGATCAAATCAATGGCGGACTATGTTTTTAATCGGAATTCCCACTTGAGCCTTTCGTGCTGTAAAGGCAGTTTTTAAAATTTTTTCCGTATCGGCAGTTTTTGCTGGACATTTGTTGGACACAGCAGATTATAATGGCGGAGAACTGAAATCGAGATATCCCTAAGAATCTCCGCAGAATCAGACTGGCCGTTTCATACAGGACGGCCGGAAAAATATATATAATCTACAGGAGGAGCAGTTTAATGCCGCGTAAAAATATTATCCGCCAGGTTCCGCCGCGTCCGAGTTTCGCCCAGATCGCCGCGCACCTTGCCGCAAATTCAGACTCTGATTATATTGAAACCATAAAGCAAAGCGACGAGTACATGATCCTGAAAGACCTGTCGTACCAGCTGCACGATCAGCTGAACATGGAGTATTCACCCGGATCTCCGGTTCGGGAACGGTACGCCAGACTTTCCGCCGCCTGTGACAATCTTCTTGCAAGCTGCAGCAGGGCAAAGACTGCAGAGGCTGACGGCGACCAGGAAGCGCTTCGGGCTGCCATGCGGGAAACAGAGAGAAATGTCCGGGAATTTGACCGCCAGCTGAGAGACTTTGTATATAACGAAAATTTCGAACTGGCACTGGATTTCAGCAACAACGAAGTTCGCCGGCAGGCGCTTGGAATGTGGACTGAGAGCGGTGAATATGCAGTGAATGAGAGGGGTCAGGCGTTTCTGGACGCCCTCTCCGATGCACAGCCGAATCGGAACCAGAACCAGCAGCCGAATCCGAACCGGAACCAGCAGCCGAATCCGAACCGGAACCAGGAACCCAATCAGAGCCAGCAGCAGAGCAGCAGCGAAAGCGAACCGCCCAAACAGGAAGAACCGGTAAACACCGGCGTTAACCAGCCGCCCAGACAGGAGGAACAGCCCAACCCGAATCTTGTCGTCGGCCAGGAGCTTCCCGTCAATCAGGATGCGAATGTTGGCAGGCCGGCGCGGGGTGTCATTTCGCCCGAAGTTTACCGCGCAGCAGCGTATGCCGCCCAGGCGGATGATGAAGAATACGGCGATGATCTTGCCGACCTGGAGTCTTTCCTTGACGGTCTGGAATCCGAAAAAGTAAGACTCGCCGGACTTCCCGGCGAAGAAGCGCATCTTCAGGACATTACACGGCTGTCGGAGGCCGGCCAGGAGGCTTTTTCACAGATCATCCGGGCCAGAAGTAATGCCGACGGCGGAAATAACCAGGCAGTCGGACGCGAGGCGCTCGATCGTGCTGCCGGAAGGCTCGGGACCTTTGAACAGCAGTATCGGCAATACCGGGAGAAATATCCGGCAGATATCGAACAGATCTCCGGAATGGGGAACTATAACGACCGTTTTGAAGAGATTGACCTGAAGAGCGGCGGAACGGTTCTCGAAAAGCTCGGCTATGAGGCGCCGAAGCCTCTGTTCCCGGCGAATCTCGCTCCGGAGCAGATCATCGCGGCGATCGCGGACGAAATGAAAGAAGATGATCCTCCGCAAAACGGCCTGATCAGCCAGCTCGATCAGTTCGGAAGAAACTTCAGAACCGAAGCAAGAAGTATCGGGAAACATCCGCAGATCGTCGCTAATGCCAGGATGATGGCTGAGAAAGCCGATGAGCTTTCACGCGCGGTTTATAATGTCAACGTCTTCATGAAAAACGGCGAGCCCGAACAGGCCCGTGAAAGCATGGAAAAGGCAGTGGAATCCCTGCGCCGTTTTGAGCGGATGTACGAGGCCTACCAGCGCTATGACGCGGAAAACCAGCAAAGGATCGCGGGCGACACGATTGAGAATATCGGCAGCATCTCCTATGAAGGCGGCAAGAATTATCTGACGCTCATGGGCTATCAGGAACAGCCCGCGCAGGACGGCGGCCAGCCGACCTATGTGCCTGCAGCGCCGCGCCAGACAAACCTGAGAAACATTCCCTACGAAAACATCGCGGCTTCGCTTGCGACCGGCACCTGGGAAAACGGTGAATTCAGTCCTTCCGGGGAACTCAGCCAGATCACAAGATGGATCAGGGACTCGAAGAATGCGATTTATCCGCTGGATACGCGTTATTCCATGGAACGGAAATCCGCCCTCCACCTCATGGAAGCCGCGGATAAAATGGTCAGCAGCTGCCTCGAACTGAGTAAGAATGAGAGTCCCGAAAATCTGCAGAAGGCCGCGGCGGCTGCGGCGGAATTTGACCGGACGCTTCTTGTTTTCCGGGAAATGCATCCCGACTTTGCCCTCGGCAACACGATCTGCTCCGGCATTGATACAATCTGGAATGAATCTCAGTTTGATAAGGGAACCGAGCTTCAGGAACGGATCAATAAGAGCCGGGAGCCCTCAGTATCCGAAGAGCCCGAAATCATCGCGCAGGAACCGGAACCGGAACCGAGAACTCCCGCAATGCCTTTCAGGCGCTCGCCTGTCGATTCCGTCCGGATCACTGCGGATTATATGGCGGAAGAGTCCAACCGCCGGATTCTGAAATCGTTTTCTGAAGAACTCGATCGTCAGGTCCTGCGTCTGGAGCAGACCAGGGAAAACCCGGAGCTTCTGCAGGATGCTATACGCCTTTCCGGCGCTGTGGACAACTTCATGACAGGCGTCCGTGACGCGCGGAAAATCCATAACAGCCCCAATACAACACTGAAACAGGAAATGGAGGCTCTGGTCGAAGCTTCCGAATATGCAGAGGAGCTGGAAAACGAGCTGGATTCCTTTATGAAGAAGCATCCGGAGGCGCTCGCGGAAAACGGCAGACGCTTCGCCCAGCGCTGGTCTTCCGATCCGTACCTGAGCGGACCGAAGCTTCTCAAGGATATCGGAAGGAAAAACACGGCGATAAACTTTATCGAAGAGCAGCAGGGTGAGCTGAAGAACAACCCGCATACGGACGTGAAAACCGCGCTGGCCGAGATCCTGGTGGCACGCAGGCTGTCAGGCGCTGTCCGCGGCAAAACCAAAAACCTGAAAGTCACCCGGCTCTCCGAGGGCGAACTGGCATCCGCCATAAAAAGGAAGATGAAAGACCCGATGTTCCAGCGCTTCCTTGATTCCATGCCGGAAAAACAGGCGAAGGAGCTTGCAGGACGCGGCCACGGCGGCGCATATGAAGCGGCTTATGACCAGTTCCGGGAATACGAATTTCTGAACAGTCACTACCGCGTTTCATATGACGAGCCGAAGGACCTCTCAACGTCTGATCTGGAGATGGCGGAGCGAGAGGAAGGCATCAAAGAGGGCGGCGAACGGAAGTCTGCGGCAAAATGGATCGAAGACGCCCAGCGCGTCATCAAGAACAGCCGCAGTACAAAGGAAACCGACATGCAGATGGCGCGGATTTTCGCTGCGCGTCAGCTTGCGGAAGCAGAGCGCGGAAACCGGCAGAACCTGGATAAGGCAAACCTTTCCGAAGAACAGATCAAGGTCCGGGCAGAAGCTCTTTTGAACAGCGCTGCTTTCTCCCGCTTCCTTTCGACAATGAAGGACGCGCCTGTACATTACAGAGAAGAGGAAAACGGGCAACGCTACCGCAGGGAAGCGCTGAACGACGCGCTGGCCGGCCACGGCGGCAGGCTCGAAGACAAGATGTCCCTGTATGCCCACAGTATTGTCGACGGCGGGGATTTAAATCACCGGCTTTACCAGCGCTACAAACCCGTTGAATACCGGGGCTACCTGGACTGCTTCAATAAAATGGCCAATCCGCGTTATCTTGCGGAAGACCGCGGCGATGTCCGGAATGACCGACTCCGGCTTCAGAA
>CADCPV010000103.1 GCA_902803345.1 uncultured Eubacteriales bacterium
ATCCGGATCCCTGTGGAGGAAGGGGAGGACTGGAGCCTGCTGTTTTCAGACAGCTCAGCGGAGTAGATAAGGCTGTTCAGCAGAAATAACTGGGAAAGGAGGAAAAGCCGGTATGGAAGACAGTGAAATCCTGGAGCTGTATTTCGCGCGCGACGAGCGGGCGATCCGCGAGACTTCGGACAAATATTCGGCCTACCTCCGGAAAATCGCCTGGAACATCCTGCAGAATTATGAGGACTGCCGCGAGTGCGAAAACGATACGTACCTTCGGGCCTGGAATACGATCCCGCCTGCGAATCCGCCGGTTTTCTCTGCTTATCTCGGGAAAATCGTCCGCGAATCGGCGATCGACCGCTGGCGGCTCCTGCATAGGAAGAAGCGCGGCGGGACAGAACTCATACAGTCTTTAGAGGAAATGAGGGAGGCAGTTCCGTCAGGTAATCCAACAGAGGATATGATCGAATCAAAGGTACTGGCCCAGACGATTTCCGCCTGGCTTCGGACACAGAGCAAAGACATTCGGACCGTTTTCCTGATGCGGTATTTTTACATGGATCCGCTGACGGACATCGCGAAATCCACCGGTTTTTCACAGCCGAAAATCAAAAGCATTTTGCACAGGGCCAGAATCGCCCTGAAAGAATATCTGGAAAAGGAGGGATATACGGTATGAAAAGTGAAGATCTGCTGCGTGCATTATCCGACGTTGATCCGAAGCTTCTCCTGGAATGCGACCGCGTAAGATCCCGTGGGCACCGTTCCCGCGGAAGATCCGCGGTGCTGATTCTTGTGGCCGCGTCCATCCTCCTTGCCGGTGTATCTGCTGTCTATTTCTCCGTAAAAGTGCGGCAGAGCGATGTCGGCGCATCCGTAGCATCCGATGAGGTAGAGACCAGGATTCTGGAGACAGAAGAAACGGCCGAAATCAGTGAAACGGAAGAACCGGCTCAAGACCCGGAGGCTTCCACAAGCCCTGCCGAATTTGTAATCTACGAAGGAATATCGGAGATCGATATCCATATCCTGAAAAACTTTGAAAATGAAGCATACTGCAGCTGCAGCATTTCCTGCAAACCGGGGTATTCGGGTTCTGCAGTCCTTCTGATGACGCATTCCGCAGCTGGAGAGAAAAAAAGTGTAATCGGGCAGAAAAAAACCGATCTTTCCGGTACCTGGCAGATTATACATGCCGGTACTTATCAGGCCTGCGTACTTGTAACGGTCTATGATTCAGAAGGCAGGATTGTAAATAAATTTGCCAGGTTTTCCGAATCGGTTATGTTCCAAGGATTGGAATCATACTAATCGGGAAACTGTGTGAACTTTGGGGAGGGGTCAGGTACCATCAGGTATCAAACTCCTCCTTCATTTTTGTAACCTTTTCCATTTTTTGTCGGCATTATAGTTGAAGGGAGGTGAGACGGATGGATGACGGGAAGATCATGGAACTGTTTTTCGCGCGTGACGAGCAGGCTTTATCTGCGGCGGCGGAAAAGTATGAACATTACCTATTCACGATTGCGATGAACGTGCTTTCCGACCGGCAGGACAGCGAAGAATGCGTCAATGACACCTGGCTTCGCGCCTGGGAATCCATTCCGCCCAATCACCCGAAGAGCCTGCAGGCTTTCCTGTCAACACTCGTACGGGACCGGGCGATCGATATCTGGCGCAGGAAACACCGTGACAAACGCATCGGAAGCGAATACGAGCTCTCACTTTCGGAGCTTTCGGAAGCGATCCCGGGGCATTCCGATGTGGAAAAAGCAGTTGAATCTGCGGAACTGTCGGAACTGATCGGCAGCTTTCTGAGAAAAGCCGGCCGGGATGTACGGAATGTCTTCCTGCTTCGTTATTACTACCACGACTCGATCCGCGATATCGCGGCAGCAACCGGCTTTTCGACGGCGAAGGTTAAGGTGCTGCTGCATCGGACGCGCCTGAAGCTCCGAAAAGAACTGGAAAAGGAGGGATACACATATGAATGAGACAGAACTCCTGGAAGGAATTTACCGCGTGGACGAATCGCTCCTTCGGGAGCCCGGCGTGCTTCGGCTTTCGCACCGGCGGCGCAGAATCCTGCCGCAGGCGGCGATTTTCGCGGCAGCCGCGGTTTTACTGGGGCTGGTTGTCTTTCTGCTGATCC
>CADCPV010000104.1 GCA_902803345.1 uncultured Eubacteriales bacterium
GATCTGTGGCCGTCCGCATGCCTATCTCAGAAAATACGGCATCTGCCGTATCTGTTTCCGCGAGTTGGCCTACAAAGGCCAGATACCGGGTGTGAAGAAGGCGTCCTGGTAAGAATCTAAAGAAAGGAGTTCATGCGAAATGGCTACAACGAACGATCCGATTTCGGATATGCTTACAAGAATTCGTAATGCGATCACCGCGAAGCACGATACGGTCGACATCCCGACCTCTAAGATCAAACTCGCGATCGCGGATATTCTTGCAAAAGAAGGATACATTCAGAAATACGAGCTGGTTCAGAACGGAAACTTCCAGGACATCCGCATTACCATCAAATACGGTGCGGACAAGAACCAGAAGATCATCACCGGCCTCAAGAGAATCTCGAAACCCGGCCTCCGCATCTATGCCGGCAGTGAAGATCTCCCGAAGGTTCTTGGCGGACTCGGTGTTGCGATCATCTCGACCAATAAAGGCGTCATGACCGATAAAGAAGCAAGAAAGCAGAAAATCGGCGGCGAAGTTCTCGCTTACGTCTGGTAATAAAAACAAGCAGTACTGAAAACAGACATTCCGCACGAGGGAATGTCCGACAATCTAAGTAGGAGGATTAAAAAATGTCACGAATCGGAAAAATGCCGGTCGTAATCCCCGCTGGTGTCAGCGTGGAACTTAAAGACGGCAATACGCTTTCCGTCAAAGGGCCGAAGGGCACTCTGGAAAGAACCCTTCCCCAGGAGATGACGATCGAAGTTAAAGAAGGCGAGATCATCGTTTCCAGACCGAACGATCTTAAGAGGATCAAAGCACTCCATGGTCTTACAAGATCTCTGATCCAGAACATGGTGACCGGCGTTCACACCGGCTATCAGAAAGTCCTGGAAATCAACGGCGTCGGCTACAGAGCACAGAAGCAGGGCAAGAAGCTCGTTCTCTCTCTCGGCTATTCTCATCCGGTCGAAATGGATGATCCGGAAGGAATTGAATCCGCTGTTGAAGGCAACAAGATCACGATCTCCGGAATCAACAAGGAAAAGGTCGGACAGTATGCGGCAAATATCCGCATGAAGAGACCGCCGGAACCGTACAAGGGCAAAGGCATCAAGTATGTTGACGAGATCATCCGCCGTAAGGTCGGCAAGACCGGTAAATAATTAAAGGAGAGTGCGAATTATGATTAGTAAAGTATCAAGAGCGCAGGTTCGCGCGAAAAAGCACAAAAGACTCCGCGGCCACCTGAGCGGTACTTCCGCAAAGCCGAGGCTTTCGGTTTTCCGCAGCAACAAGCACATCTATGCTCAGATCATCGATGACGTGCAGGGACGTACGCTTGTCAGCGCTTCTACTCTTCAGGCGGATGTTAAGAGCGGGCTTGAATATACCGATGATATTGCGGCGGCTGCAAAGGTCGGCGAAGTGATCGGTAAAAAAGCGGTTGCAGCAGGTATCAGTGAAGTCGTCTTCGATCGCGGCGGATTTATCTATCACGGCAAGATTAAAGCCCTGGCAGACGCTGCAAGAGAAGCTGGCCTCTCATTCTAAGTTGGAAGGAGAAATGAACACATGAGACCAAATAGCGACCCGAAAAACAAAAGGGAAAGAGAAAAAGAAGACAACGGCCTTGAGGATCGCGTAGTAGCGATCAAGCGCGTAACGAAAGTTGTCAAAGGCGGACGCAATATGCGCTTCTCGGCTCTCGTTGTCGTTGGTGATAAGAACGGTCATGTCGGCGCCGGCCTCGGAAAAGCTACGGAAATTCCGGAAGCGATCCGTAAAGGCAAAGAAGACGCCATGAAGCATATGGTGAGTGTGGCGCGTACGTCCTATGGCAGCATCACGCACGACCATAAGGAAAACTACGGCGGCGCTTCGATCCTTCTGAAGCGTGCCCCGGAAGGTACCGGTGTTATCGCGGGCGGCCCGGCGCGTGCCGTCATCGAGCTTGCAGGCATCCAGAACATCCGTACGAAATCACTTGGTTCCAACAACAAGCAGAACGTTGTGTTTGCTACACTGAACGGCCTTAAGAGCCTCAAGACGCCGGAAGAAGTCGCGAAAAACCGCGGCAAATCCGTCGAAGAGATTCTGGCATAAGGAGGAGCAGTCATGGCAGGGAAATTAAAAATCACACTCGTAAAGTCGCCGATCGGCGCTGTTCCGAAGCACCGTAAAACTGCTGACAGCATGGGACTTCGCAAACTGCACCATTTCGTGATTCTTCCGGATAATGCTGCGACACGCGGTCAGATCAAGCAGATCAGCCATCTTGTCAAAGTGGAAGAAGTAGAAGAATAAAGGGAGGTGCCATAATGGATTTATCGAATCTTAGTCCGATCGAAGGCTCGACACATAACAAGTACAGAAGAGGCCGCGGCCATGCGTCGGGCAACGGCAAAACCGCCGGCAAAGGTCACAAGGGACAGAAAGCGCGTTCCGGCGCTCCGAGACCGGGATTTGAAGGCGGCCAGATGCCTCTTTACAGACGTCTTCCGAAGCGCGGATTCAAGAACCGCAAC
>CADCPV010000105.1 GCA_902803345.1 uncultured Eubacteriales bacterium
TGAGATCTTCTTGTCGGTGATCAGCACGTAAGGATCGTCGAGAACTGCTTCCATCTTGTCGGTATCCGTTACCATATACGCAGAAGCATAGCCGCGGTCAAACTGCATGCCTTCGACCACCACGAGATCCGTCTTCATGGTCTTGGATTCTTCGATCGTGATAACACCGTCCTTAGAAACCTTTTCCATCGCATCGGCAACCATCTCGCCGACTTCGTCAGAGGAAGCGGAAATCGCGGCAACACGTGCGATCTGCTCGCGGCCATTAATCGGCTGGCTCTGTGCCGCAATGGATTCGACAGCCTTATCGGCTGCTTTCTTCATGCCCTTCCGCAGAACGATCGGGTTTGCGCCGGCTGCGAGGTTCTTCATGCCGGCATTGATCATTGCCTGTGCAAGAACGGTTGCGGTCGTGGTGCCGTCGCCGGCCACGTCGTTGGTCTTGGTCGCAACTTCCTTGACAAGCTGCGCGCCCATGTTTTCAAAAATATCGTCAAGTTCGATGTCTTTTGCGATCGTAACGCCGTCGTTGGTGATGAGCGGAGTTCCGTAAGATTTGTCCAGAACCACGTTGCGGCCTTTCGGTCCAAGGGTGACACGAACGGTATCTGCAAGCTGATTGACGCCTGATTCAAGCGCTTTACGGGCATCTGCGCCGTATTTGATTTCCTTTGCCATAATGAATGCCTCCTGTTATTAATATAAGTTCAAAAGATGATTTCCGGAGCGCTTCGCACTCCGTGCTCCCACGCTCCTCCCACATTCCGCACTTTCGTGGAGATAAATCTTCACTTCGTGCTCCATGTGGGGCGGATCAATAAGCCTTTCTTTTACCAGCAAGCAAACTTGCTGTGTAAGAAGGCTTTTGACCCTGATATCATTTTACAATTGCCAGAATGTCGTTCTGACGGACGATAATATACTCAGTGCCGTCTAATTTCGCCTTTGTGCCGGCGTACTGCGAATAGATGACCTTATCGCCGACTGCGACTTCCATCTTCACTTCCTTGCCGTCCACGGTTCCGCCGGGACCGACTTCGATGACTTCTGCCATCTGCGGCTTTTCCTGCGCCGAGCCGGGAAGAACGATGCCGGATTTGGTGGTTTCTTCTGCTTCGATCTGCTTCAGTACGACTCTGTCTCCCAAGGGAAATAACTTCATGTCAAACCTCCTTATATTCACATCACATGATGTCTTATTTGAATCAATCAGCACTCAGAATGATTGAGTGCTAATCCCAACGAAGCATATCATACCACAGTTCGGAAAAAAGTCAAGCGCTTTTTCATATTTCACAGGAAGTTCAAAGATTATTTGACAATTTGAGTATTCTGTGTTACCTTAAAGAAGAACCGATCGAACACATGGACTTTTGATCTCTTCGCATTTTCTTCTCTGTCGAGAGTTTTGATCCCCCTAAGGAGTTAGTATGAAAGAAAAATTACAGACCCTCCCCGTTTCGGAGCTTCGTGCAATTGCGGCCGAAAAAGGCATTGCGCAGATCTATTCCCTCCGGAAGGCGGAACTGATTGAGAAACTTGCGGCGCTGTATGAAGCCGAGCAGAATGCAGCGGAAAAGCCTGCTCCTGAGAAGTCTGCTCCGGAAAAACCTGCGGTGGAAAAACCTGCAGCAGAAAGACCTGCCCCGGAAAAACCGGCCGCGGAAGCCAAACAAGCGCTTCGTGTCCGCCGCCCGGCGCCCCGTTCCGAAGAATCCCGTCCGCAGCGGCAGGAACAGGAAAAAGAGGCCCGGTCCGACAATAACATGCTTCCGCCGAAGGGACTTCAGGATCTGGACAGCGGCGAAAAAGCAGCCGGAATCCTGGAGATTCTGCCGGATGGATACGGATTTATCCGATCAAACGGCTATCTCCCCGGAGAGGACGATGTCTATGTCGCGCCTTCCCAGATCAAGAAATTCAACATCAAAACCGGTGATTTCGTCGCAGGAAGCAAGCGGATCCGGGGTACCACCGAAAAGTTCTCCGCACTTCTTTTTGTCGAATCCATCAACGGCATGTCGGTATCGAATCATCTCAGGCTTACGGCATTTGAGAAGCTGACGCCGATCTTCCCGCACGAGCGGCTGCATCTGGAAACCCAGGGCGGCGAGCTTTCGATGCGGATTGTCGACCTCCTGTCTCCCATCGGCAAGGGCCAGCGCGGCATGATCGTCGCCCAGCCCAAAGTCGGCAAGACTACGCTTCTGAAACAGATTGCAAAAGCCATTCTGAAAAACCACCCCGACCTGCATATTATCATTCTGCTGATTGACGAACGACCCGAAGAAGTGACGGACATGCAGGAAACCGTTGTGGGCGACAATGTGGAAATCGTCTACTCGACTTTCGACGAACAGCCCGAACACCACAAGCGGGTTTCGGAAATGGTTATCGAGCGCGCAAAACGGCTCGTGGAAATGAAAAAGGACGTGATTATCCTGCTGGATTCGATCACGCGCCTGACTCGGGCCTACAACCTGACGGTGACGCCTTCCGGGCGGACCCTTTCCGGCGGTCTGGATCCGGCGGCGCTCTACATGCCCAAGCGCTTTTTCGGCGCCGCGCGCTGCATGCGGGAAGGCGGATCCCTGACGATCCTTGCGACTGCGCTTCAGGACACCGGCTCCCGCCTTGACGATGTGGTTTATGAGGAGTTCAAGGGTACCGGCAACATGGAACTCGTGCTGAACCGGAAGCTTTCCGAGCGCCGGATTTTCCCCGCAATCGATATTCTGAAGTCCTCCACCCGCCGTGACGACCTCCTGCTTACGGAAGCTGAACAGAATGCAGTCGCAATCATCCGGAAAGTCACTTCAACTGCCCGCGCCGAAGAAGTCACCGAGCAGATTTTCGACCTCTTTGCTTCGACGAAATCCAACGCCGAGTTCATCGCGAAACTCCAGTATGTCAGGTTCGCGTATTAGGATTGATTGATCAAAAACTGTCTCGAAAAAAAGATCTCCGCAGAAGTCCGAAAACTTCTGCGGAGATCTTTTTTCAACTTACTCTCTGGTCCAGTAAGGTTTTTGGTCGGCGTGTGTATAGGAACGAAGCTGGATCGAAAGATCCGCCATCAGGCTGTCGTATTCAGCCTGGAGCTTCGGGGCATAAACCCCGGCTTCGGTCTTTTGTTCGTAAAGCGTTTTCAGCTTTTTGAAGTCTTCCTGCGCAGCATCCTTGTAATTGTTGGCCATGTTCATCTGAAGGGAAGCAATCAGATTATCGGTTTCAGCGTCCCTGCGCTTTCTGAAAAGTCCCATACGTTATCCTCCTTACATCTTATCCGGCGCCGAGAAGCCCAAAAGCTCAATACAATCCGACAGCACGCGCTCCGTCAGTGACAGGAGCTCAAGGTAAGCCTGTTTTTTCGCGGGATCCTCTTCCCGGAGGACCGGCGTATCGTGGTAGAAGCTGTTGAAGACATCCGACAGCTGGTAAATATAGGCACAGATCTTATGCGGCGCCAGTTCCGCCGAAGCCGCAGCCATCATATCCGAGAATCCGCAGAGCGCAAGAAGCAGGGCTTTCAGATTGCCGGAAGCATCTGAAAAGGCCGTAAAATCAGGTCCTTCGGAAAGGTTTGCCTCCGCTTTCCTCAGGATCGAGCGGATCCGGACGATTGTGTACAGGATATACGGCCCGGTATTTCCCTCAAAGGAGGCAAAGCGATCGATATCGAAATTGTAGTCTTTCGCGGCCTGGTTCGAAAGGTCGCCGTATTTGATTGCCGAAAGCCCGACCTGGCGGACGGTTTCTTCCGAAAGCTCCTCGTCCTGGTAGCGTTCGCGCATTTTCTCCCGGACCGCGTCGTAAATCTCCTGAAGCAGGTACTCAAGCCGCATCACGCCGCCGGTACGGGTCTTGAAGGGCTTTCCGTCCTTTCCGTTCATCGTGCCGTAGCCGATGTGGACAAGTTCTGTCTCCGGCTTCACAATCCCGGCTTTTTTCGCTACGCGGAAAACCTGTGTAAAATGCAGCTCCTGCCGTTTGTCGGTCACATAAATCACTTCGTCGGGATCATAATCCCGCATCCGCATGATCAGCGTACCGAGGTCTGTCGTCTGGTACAGCGCGGCGCCGTCGGATTTCAGGATGATGCAGGGCGGAACTTCACGTTTGTCGCTTTCCTCTTTCACATCCACAATCAGCGCACCCTGGGAAAGGTATGCCAGGCCTTTTTCCTTCACTATCGAAACTACTTCCGGCACATAAGGTGCGGCGTCCGATTCGCCTTTCCAGAGGTCAAAATGCACATCCAGCTCGTCGTAAATCTTCCGCTCATCTTCGACGCTCAGTTTCATAATGTGCTTCCACAGCGCGATCGTCGCCGGATCCTCATGCTGCAGCATAAAGGTCCGCTGGTGCGCACGTGAAAGGAACTCTTCGTCTTCTTTACTGCGCGCAGAAGCCGCCGGATAGATTTCCTCCAGCTCGGAAAGCGTGAAAGGCGGATCTTCGGGGTATTCTCCTGTGAATCCGGAGTCGAAGTACGGCAGCTCCGGCCGGCGGTCCTTCAGTTCCTCAATAATCAGCCCGAACTGAAGTCCCCAGTCACCGAGATGGATATCCCCGATTACCGTATGTCCCATATACTGCAGGATACGCTTGACGGATTCGCCGATAATCGCGGTCCGAAGATGCCCGATATGAAGGGGCTTTGCGACATTCGGCCCGCCGTAATCGATGATGATGGTCTTCGGCGCCGGCTTTTCGATTCCGAAGCGTCCAGAGACTGCCATAGAGGCCGAAAAAGCCCCTAAAAAGGCCGGTGACAGGGTCAGGTTGATAAATCCCGGGCGCACGGCGGAAACCTCGGAAAAGGCCGGATTTTCGCCTAATTCAGACGCAACCTTTTCGGCGATCATGATCGGCGCGCAGTGATATTCCTTTGCGGCCGCCATCGCGCCGTTGCACTGGTATTCACAGAGATCCGGGCGGTTCGAAACCGTCACGGTCCCGTATTTCGGATCATAGCCCGCGGCGGAGAAAGCCGTCCCGAGCATCTGATTCAGTTCGGAAAGAAAAGATAAAGACATAGTAACCCTCAGATTTAATAATGCTTTGTCCAGGTTTTCGGATAAAAGAGCATCAGCATCGGCAGAAGCTCGAGGCGTCCGGCAAGCATGCAGAATGTCAGGACAAGCTTCGAAAGCGGTGAATAAATGCTGTAGTTCTGCGTCGCGCCGACCATCGAAAGACCGGGACCGATATTATTCAGTGTTGCAGTGACCGCGGTGAAATTCGTCGTAAAATCGTAGCCGTCGATTGAGACGAGCAGGAAGGCACAGACGAAAATGAGGACATAGATCATCAGGTAGTTGCTGGCCGAACGGAGCACCGAATGCTCCACGACCTTACCCTCCTGCTTGATCGGACGCACGGACTGCGGATGGATCAGCATGTGCATTTCCTTTCTGGCCTCTTTGAAAAGAAGCATCAGTCTGGAAACCTTGAGGCCGCCGCCCGTAGAGCCTGCGCAGGCGCCTGTAAACATCAGAAGCACCATCATCAGCCGTGTCAGCTCCGGCCATTTATCAAAGTCCACCGTTGAGAAACCGGTCGTACTCATCAGGGAGCCGATCGTGAAAGCCGAATGATGCAGGCTGTATACGAAACCTTCCGCCCGGTAATTATAATGCCAGTTCACCAGCGTTACGATAACGATGTTGATCAGGATGATGGACACATAGACGCGGATCTCTTCCATTTTCAGCGCGTCTTTGAA
>CADCPV010000106.1 GCA_902803345.1 uncultured Eubacteriales bacterium
TGAGCTTATCGACATCGATCGTTTCCTTCGGAATGGATGTCATAGGTTTGGGCATAGAATCATCTTCATCCACGTTCTCGCCGTCCGATGCGCTGATGGCATCCGGCTTTCCGCAGGCCGTAAAGATCAACAACCCCAAAGTCAGTATAAGCATGAAAGAGATTATCCGTTTCATATGCATTTCCTTTCTTTTGGTTTAGACTGAAAACGCTTTTTGCTCCATTTCAGATACGCTGTCCTGATTGATGTGCGCTATTTTTATTTTACAATACCTCTGTTTCAAAGACAATTATACTTTTCTGCTCGAATCGTTTATACTGTTTCTATCATGGTAATCAAAATGCTCCGTATGTTAAATGAAAGGGATAAACCATGAAGCTGCTTGACTATGAACAAGACCATCTTTCCCGTGTTCGCGCAGGCCTTTCCGAGTGTATGGTACTGCTGAAGAAAAACGGTGCTTTTCCGCTTGAGAATCCGTGCCGGCTCGCCGCGTACGGCAGCGGTGTCCGCCATACTGTAAAAGGGGGAACCGGATCGGGAGAAGTCAACTCGCATTTCACCGTCAACATCGAGGATGGACTGAGTGAGGCCGGCTTTGATCTGACGAGCAAAGACTGGCTGGATGCATACGATGCAGTCCGGGCAAAGGCAAAGAAGACCTTCCGCAGGCAGCTGCGCCATGATGCCCGCGCAGAAGGCGAAAATATAATCACTTATGCCATGGGCAGTGCGATGTGTGAACCGGAATACAGCCTCCCGCTGAATGCCGGAGCGGATGCAGCTGTCTATGTCGTCTCGCGTATCTCCGGTGAGGGAGCCGACCGTAAACCCGTCAGCGGTGACGTCCTGCTGACTGATTCTGAAATCCGGGACATTTTAGAACTCGACGCGCTGTATGAGCGCTTTATGCTTGTGTTGAACACCGGCGGTCCCGTGGACTTATCGCCTGTGAAGGATGTCAGCAACATCCTGGTTCTCTCACAACTCGGATCCGAGACCGGCCGTGCGCTGGCTGATGTCCTGCTGGGGAAGGCTGTTCCGTCCGGCAAACTGACAACCACCTGGGCCGCCTGGGATCAGTACTGCAAACGGATCCACTTTGGTTATAACGATGAAACTGAATACCGCGAGGGCGTCTATGTCGGATACCGGTATTTTGACACAGTCGGAGAGAAAGCACTTTTCCCGTTCGGCTATGGCTTATCCTACACGGACTTTGCCGTGGATCACGTCCATGCGTTTCCTGACGGAAGTACTGTCACAGTCACTGCACGGATTAAAAACACAGGCTCCTACGCCGGCAAAGAAGTCCTGCAGATCTATGTGACCGCGCCTGAGGTCAGACTTAAAAAACCCTGGCAGGAACTGGCGGGCTTCGCAAAAACAACTCTGCTGCAGCCGGGTGAAGCTCAGACTGTACAGGTCTCTTTCGACATGGCGGACATCGCATCCTTTGATGATGAACGTCTCTGCTACTGTCTGGAACCCGGCAAATATATTCTGCGGGCGGGCACAAGCAGTACAGATACCGTTCCGTTCGCAGTCATCATGCTGACAAAAGAAGTTGCTTCCGCACAGGTAAAGCCGGTTACACCGGATTGGAATGTAACTCTGGCTAAGTTCGTGCGCGTCGCATCAATCGAAGATATCCCTGAACTGCCGCATTTCGAACTCAATCCGGAAAGCGTGCGGATGCCGGTCTTTGCCTGTGACGGAGAGCCTGATGCCGGGGCCGATATCCCAGCCGAAATAGCAGCCCTCAGCGACGAAGAACTGGTCTATATGGCAGTCGGCCGTTTTTCAGAACAGAAAGGATTGGCAAGCGTCATCGGAAATGCCGCCTCCCATGTAGCCGGCGCTGCAGGTGAAACAACCTCTAAACTTGTTGATAAAGGCATTGCACCGCTCATCATGGCTGACGGCCCGGCGGGACTGCGCCTTGCCAAAGCGTATTTTGAAGATGAGGAAGGCACCCACGCCGTGGGCACAGGGCCGCTGCCGGAGGGTATGCTCGATATGCTCAGTCCCCCCTTGCGCAAAATCCTCACCACTCTCACAAAAGGTAAGAAACCGCCGAAAGAAGCAGAGATCAGGTATCAGTATTGTACTGCAATCCCGATCGGAACCGCTCTCGCACAGTCATGGAA
>CADCPV010000107.1 GCA_902803345.1 uncultured Eubacteriales bacterium
AGGTTGTCTTCCTTGTTCTGCGCCTTGAACCAGGCGTTGATCTTGTTCTTGGCCTGAGAGGAACGGACGATCTTGAGCCAGTCACGGCTCGGCCCCCGGGAATTCTGCGAGGTCATGATCTCCACGCGGTCGCCGGACTGGAGCTTCGTCTCGATCGGCACCAGCGTTCCGTTGACCTTTGCGCCGACCATCCGGTTTCCGACCGCCGAATGGATCGAATACGCAAAATCGATTGTATTCGAGCCTGCGGGCAGCGCCTTCACATCGCCTGTCGGGGTAAAGACATAGACATAGCTGTTGAAGAGGTCAAAGTCTCCTTTGATGAGGTTGACAAACTCCTTGCTGTCCGAAGTCTGCCAGTCCATGATTGACCGAAGCCACGAGAGCTTCTGTTCGTCCGAGCTTCCGCCGGCTGAAACGGAGCCTTTTTCCTTGTATTTCCAGTGCGCCGCGATGCCGTATTCCGCAGTGCGGTGCATTTCAAACGTCCGGATCTGGATCTCGAAGGGCGTGCCCGAGCGGTCAATGACGGTCGTGTGCAGCGACTGGTACATGTTGGGCTTTGGCATCGCGATATAGTCCTTGAAGCGTCCCGGAAGCGGCTTGAACATCTCATGCACGACGCCGAGCGCCGCATAGCAGTCGATGACATTGTCCACCAGAATCCGGATCGCGAAGATATCGTAGATCTGTTCGAGGGTCTTATTCTGCTGCAGCATTTTCTTGTAAATGCTGAACAGGTGCTTCTGCCGCCCGGAAATCTCCGCGCGAAGGTTCTCCCTGGCAAGCCGGCCCGCAATCTCCTCTTTCTTATCCGCAATGAAGGATTCGCGTTCGGCATCGTTTAAGGCCAGTTTGTGCGCAAGCTCCTCAAACACATCCGGATGCAGGATCGCAAGCGAGCGGTCGTCAAGCTCCACCTTGATCATGCTGATACCGAGCCGGGAAGCGACCGGGGAGAAAATGTCCATCGTCTCCTTGGCTTTCCGGATCTGCGTGTCCCGGCTCCAGTACTGGAAGGTGCGCATGTTGTGCAGGCGGTCGGCAAGTTTGACGAGAATGACACGGATATCCTTCGCCATGGCCATGAACATTTTGCGGAGGTTTTCCGCCTGAATATCTTCCTTGTCCATGCCCCAGTCGATCTGCGTCACTTTCGTAACGCCTTCGACAAGATCCGCGATTTCCGCCCCGAAATGCTTCGAGATATCCTCGTAACTGAAGCGGGTATCTTCCACAACATCATGCAGAAGCCCGGCGACGATACTCTCCTTGTCAAGCTCCAGCTCCGCCAGGATAATTGCGACATTCAAGGGATGAATGATGTAGGGCTCGCCGCTTTTCCGGACCTGGTTCCCATGCGCTTCCTGCGCCATCTTATAGGCGTCCTCGATCAGGGAAAGGTCATCCGAAGGGTGGTATTTCTGGATTTCCAGGATCAGCTTCTGGTAAAGCTGTTCCTCGGAGGTATAGTCGGCCGGCTGGTCCACGTCAAGCTCGTGGCAGATTACCTGCTGCACAAGCTCCGCGCTGATCAGCTGTTCCTGATTCTCAGCCATGTCCGTCTTCCCTCCTTCCGGTAGTAGTTAAAAAAGTATTATACCCTATCCTTCCCCATTCTGCAATACGACATGCATACAATTTGTACGCTTTTTTGGCCCATATATTCGTTAATTTCCGGGTAAAATGTAAAGGCGAGATCCACTTTGTCAGTCGCGGAACGACGAAGTAGCTGCAGCTCCCGCTCGCCGTATTCCTCCCGGATCAGCGAAAGAAGCGCTTCCGGGTCTCCGAAATGCACCGCGTCGATCGAATATCCGAACTCGTCCTGCAGGCTCATTCGTACGACGTTCTGCCGCTTCCCGACAATCCGAAGCGACCGGATCCGAAGATGCGCCAGCGCAAACACAGGACGCGGGTTACCGGTCCCGAAAGGCGCCAGACGGGAGAGCTCCTCAATAAGACCCTGGCTCAGGTATTGAAGCGGCACCCGCGCGTCTATCTGTACCAGCGGCATCAGGTCCTTCTCTGTGAGTGTACAGTGCTCGTTCAGCTCTTTTCTCAGCGTTTCGAGGTTTTCTTCCGGAAGCGAGAGCCCCGCAGCCATTTTATGGCCCCCGAAACGCGTTAAAAGGTGCTTTTCCGGGATCAGAGCCTCGAGCATGTGGAAATTCTCAATGGAACGACCGGAGCCCCGAAGGCCGCCTTCTGCGTCCGTAAAAACGAAGACCGGCCGGCTGTACTTTTCCCTGACCCGGCCCGCTACGATCCCGACCACGCTTTCGTGAACGCCGTGAAGCCGCACGAAAAGAACCTTATCATCCTTCCAGGGCGCTGATTCGATTTCAGAATAAGCCTGTTCTGTCCCGCGGTCGGTTTCGTCCTTCCGCTGTTCATTCAGTTCCCGGATGGCTTTTGCAAGTCTGCCGGCTTCTTCTTCGTCTTCAGTCTGCAGCAGCCGGAACGCATGCCGCACATCCGAAAGCCGTCCGACCGCGTTGAAGGACGGTCCGATCACAAATCCGAGATGATAGGCAGTGAGTTTTTCCTTCTGAAGATCGCAGGCCGAAATCAGCGCAAGAAGCCCGGTTTTCTTCGTTTCATGAAGCGCCGACAGCCCGGCTTTCACAAAAATCCGGTTTTCTCCCTGAAGCGGGACGACGTCCGCGACAGTGGCGATCGCAAGGTACTCATAGAGTTCCTGTTCTGCCTCTTTCGGAACGCCAAACTCCCGGTACAGGCACTGGATCAGCCGGAAGGCAACACCGGCGCCGCAGAGCTCCTTAAAAGGATACGCACAGCCCGGCTGCTTCGGATCGATCACTGCATCCGCATCCGGAAGAATCCAGCGCCTATCCCCGTTCTGAAGCTCCTCATACTGAACTTCATGGTGATCGGTTACAATCACCTGAAAGCCCTGCTCTTTCGCATACGAAACCTCTTCGATTGCCGCAATGCCGTTGTCGCAGGTCAGGATCAGGCTGCAGCCCGCAGCTTTCGCTTCGTCAATAATCCGCCTGTTCAGGCCGTAGCCCTCCCGGACCCGGTTCGGCGTAAAGAGTTGGGCTTCGCCGCCGCAGCGCCTGATCCCCTCATACAGAATTTCTCCGGCGAAAATACCGTCGTCGTCAAAATCACTTGCAATTGCAGTCCGTTCTCCCCTGCGGATTACTGCGGACAGGATTTCGACGCCTTCTTTCATGCCTTTCATGAGCATGGGATCCGAAAGATCCGCCATTCCGGCATACAGGAAGTTTCGCGCCTCCTCAAGTGTCTCGATCCCGCGGTTTCGCATGATCCGGGCTGTCAGTTTTGAAACCGAAAGCTCCCGGCTCCACAGGTCAAAATCCGCCCGTTTTGTATATTCCACCCAGCGTTCCTTCATCAGTTCTGTCCTTTCGAAAGAACCACACCTCTCAGGTCAAACTGGGAGATCACTTCTCTCGTGACACTTCCGTCCTTGATGTCCTGCTGGATACTCATCTCGATCTGGGTCAGATACACCGCAGTATCCTTGTTCTGCAGCGCCGGATTCAGGGTACGAAGGTATTTCTGCTGCTCTGCGCTGCCTGCATCGGAATTCTCTTCGACATAGGCAATTGCCGGGTTCAGAAATTCGGAAAGGTCCAGCACCGCCTTCTCTTCATTGTCTGAGAAAATGACCGGGATCGCCGCATAATCGACCGGATAGCCCGTTTCGTAGCTGTACTCGCCGAGTTCCTCAAGATCCACAGAAAAACTGCGCATCGTGTCAAAGCCGGAAAGCTGGATATTCGGCGCGAGATCCTGCACATAGAGGCTGAACCAGGTATAGTCATCAGGCCGATCGGGATCCCAGTTAACATCCTCATCAACATCCTGGTTTCCTGCCCAGGTGCGGGTTTTGGACCAGCGCGCCACATTGGGAATGTTCAGAACCGGAAGGATGGTTGCGATGCCGATCAGGGCCGCAAGGATCAGCACAAGAAGCTGCAGCTTATCCGTCTTAAACCACAGGAAAATGATAACCGCAAGCTCAAAGATCAATAAAACCAGCCCCGAATAGCGCCAGGGCGTAAAGCCGTACTGGCGGATTCTCAGAAATAGCGCCAGGCTCTGCAAAGCAAACAGCGGCAGAAAAGCAACCGGAAGATACCGGCGCACATAGGAGAAGAAATTCTTTCCGCTCTCCTGGTCGTCGATCATCCAGAATACGAAGCAGATCATGAAAAGAGCCGTCATGATGCCGAAAATCGAGTTGCTTGGAAGGTGCTGCTGCACAATCAGCTTCACCATATAGGTGTACCCGATCAGAATCGCGGCAATCTCGAAGATCGGGAATACAACACGGATCATCACGGCGAAGAACCTGCCGGTTTCCTTTGCCGGACGAAGAAGCGCGGCCATACAGCCCGGAACCGTAATAAACCCGAAAATCAGAATTGCCGCAGAACTGAGCGCCTTGTCATAGAATTCGCCGAAAAGGCCCATAATAACAAAAAGCAGGATCAGAATGAGTCCGCCGATGATCAGAGAAGCCGCGACGACAAGAACGCAGTTCCGGAAAACCCGTCCCGCAAACCGACGGAATTCATCCCCCGATTTCTTCCAGGCAAAGAACAGCACAAGAAGACACAGAATCAGCCCATAGCCGCAGGCTATATACATGATCCGCGCCGAAACAAAGTTTTCAAAGAGATCCGAACTGTAGAGGTACGGCCGGAGCAGAAGTCCGAGCGTTATCGCAAGCACTGCCGCAATGCCGGTCCCGATCCATTTCTTATAGTCCGTAAACAAAAGCTCCGCAAGGAAAATCCCCGCAAAGGCCAGCACCAGGATTACCGGAATGAAGATCAGTTCGTAATCTTCAATCATGACAAAATCCAGAAGATTGTCAATAAAGATAAACAGCGTTGCAGTAAACAGCACGCACAGGGATACCCGGTGCGCCTTCAACAGTTCAAGCCTTCCCCGTATTGATTCAAATAGTTTTTTCATTCTTCCACCTTTTCTTCCACCGCCGGTTCTTCGGCTACCGGCAGCTCAAACCAGAACTGTGAGCCCTCTCCGAGTGTGCTCTCAACGCCGAACTGTGCTCCGTGCATTTCCAGAATTTCCCTTGCGATCGCAAGTCCGAGTCCGGTTCCGACAGGACGGCTCGTCCTGCTGTTGTCGCCCTTGTAATAGCGGTCCCAGATATTTGAAAGCTCGGATTCGCTGATCCCCCGGCCGTGGTCGCAGACGCTGATCCGCACCGTTTTCTCCGAATCCTGCCTGGACACTTCTTCCAGAACCTCTACGATTTTGTCCGCACCCGCGTAGTTGATCGCGTTTCCGATCAGGTTATAAAGCACCCGGTCCATTTCCCGCATATCCGCGTGGACAAAGATCTCATGCCCGGCATCCAGATAGCGGAACTCATAGCCCTCGCTTTCCTTGAGCTTGCTGATCCGGTACAGGATGCTGCCGATGCTCCTTGACAAGGAATACACTGTTTTTTTCGGCGTTTCCTGCGCGCTCTGCAGCCGGCTGACATAGATAATATCATTGATCAGGTCGCTGAGGCGGTTCGCTTCGTCAATGACCATCTGCAGGTTTTCCGGCGAATTTTCTCCCGGCAGGTCCCGCATGACCTCCGCATAGCCGCGGATCATCGTGAGCGGGGTCCGAAGGTCATGACTGACATTCGCAATGATATCCCGCTGCAGGTCTTCCGCCGCTTTCAGTTCCTGTCCCGTCTGGTTCAGTGTATCTGTGAGTTCCGAAATTTCCCTCAGATTGCTCTCGGGAAGATTGACCGAGTAATCGCCGGCCGCAATCCGTGCCGCACCCCGGTTGATTCTCTCCATCGGCTTTGCGATTCTCCGCGCAAGGATCGCTGACGAAGCGACGGAAAAGAGCACAAAGGCAGCCGATCCGAGGATCAGGACCCAGCGGATGGATATCGTCGTCAGACGCACCGGATACAGCCGTGTCGCGAGCAGAATCATAACTGAATTGCCGTCTTTCTCTACGACCCGGATGTCAAAAATCCGTTCGGGCGATTTCTGGCTTTCCTCAGACAGCACTTGATAATCCGCGCCTTCGGCGAGCAATGCAAAATCCGACTCCCGAAGGTAAATCCTGTTTCTCTTCGGGTTCCCTTTCATTTCCCGGTAAATGTCCCGGAGGAGATTCTGCATCCAGGGCTCAATCAGTCCGCTGGTCGTCACGTTTTCAGAAGTTTCCAGGGTCTCCCCGTTTTCGGATATCAAGAACACCCGGGTGTCATAGCGTTC
>CADCPV010000108.1 GCA_902803345.1 uncultured Eubacteriales bacterium
GCAGATCATGCCGGTATCGCAGAAGTCGTATGCAAAGGTGCCTCTTGTGAAGCTCGGGCAGGAAGCCGGCTCAACCGCGATGATCTGGTAGTCCGCTTCACCGCGGAGCTTCTCACCCATGAAGGGCGCGATCAGGCCGCCGAGGTTCGATCCGCCGCCTGCGCAGCCGATGATCATATCGGGCTTGATGCCGTATTTGTCTAAAGCAGCCTTGGTCTCAAGACCGATCACGGACTGGTGCAGCAGAACCTGGTTCAGCACGGAACCCAGAACGTAACGGTAGCCGGGATTCGTGACAGCGACTTCAACTGCTTCGGAAATCGCACAGCCGAGAGAGCCGGTCGTTCCGGGGAATTCGGCAAGAATCTTTCTGCCGACCTCGGTTTTGTCGGAAGGAGAGGGCGTGACATCCGCGCCGTAGGTGCGCATGACTTCACGGCGGAAGGGCTTCTGCTCATAGGAAACCTTAACCATGAAAACCTTGCAGTCGAGGCCGAGATATGCACAGGCCATCGAAAGAGCCGTGCCCCACTGGCCGGCGCCGGTCTCTGTCGTAACACCCTTGAGGCCCTGCTTCTTGGCGTAATAGGCCTGCGCGATTGCGGAATTCAGCTTGTGCGAGCCGGAGGTGTTGTTGCCTTCAAACTTGTAGTAAATCTTCGCCGGGGTCTGCAGTTTTTCTTCCAAGCAGTATGCGCGGACCAGCGGCGACGGACGGTACATTTTGTAGAAGCTTAAGATTTCGTCAGGGATCGGATAGAACTTCGTGTCGTTGTCCAGTTCCTGCTTGACGAGCTCCTCACAGAAGACACCGCCTAATTCTTCTGCGGTCATCGGCTGGCCGGTTCCCGGATTCAGAAGCGGCGCGGGCTTATTGATCATGTCAGCCCGGAGGTTGTACCATGTCTTCGGCATTTCATTCTCTTCGAGGTAAATCTTGTAGGGGACTTTCTTTTCGTTTTCCATTGCTTTTCTCCTTTTTCTGTGATGTTTGAATGCTGTGCCTTGCTGAGACAAAATAAAAAATCCCAGCGTGTTCACGAACGCTGGGACAGGAATTTCTACCTGCGGTGCCACCCGGCTTGACATCTTTTTAAGACGTCCACTTAGCGCATACTGACATATGCCGTCTTTTGTTAACGGAGAGACCAGCTCCGGCGCACATACTGGGGAAAACCTGTTCTGCTTGCCCTCGGAAGTCCATTCAGCCCTAAACTTTTTACCGTGTCGCAGCTCCCACGGCTCTCTGCAAAAAAGGAAATAAGGCTTACTCACTCTTCCTCATCGGTTTGTTGTGTGGCATTGTAACAGATACTTTTTCGTTTGTCAAGCCCTGTTTTTGTGAAAATCAGTTGAAATGTTCATTTTGTTTTCCGGCTGAGCTGTTCGAGTGCACGGAAGCATTCCTGATAGCGGATGATTTTATCCCTGTAGAATTCGTGCAGTCCGGAGTGCGGGAAAAAGCGCTTTTTCTCATGCAGGAAGCGGCTGATTCCCGAAAAATCCGGGAAGAGTCCTGCTCCGACACCGGCAATCACCGCAGCACCCATGGAGTTCGCTTCCCGGGTTTCTTCGGGGATCACGACAGGAAGTCCCAGCATGTCAGAAATCATCTGTGCCCAGAAATCATTTTCCGCGCCGCCGCCGATCAGCGTGATTTCAGAAAGAGAGCTGTCTGAATTCACGAGATCGACTAAAAGACTGAGATGGCAGCTCAGGCCTTCGAAGACCGCGCGGACCAGATCTTCGCGTGCTGTGGTTCCCGAGAGCCCCAGAAAGGCGCCGCGTACGTTCGGATTCCAGTAAGGCGCGCGCTCCCCGAGAAGCTGCGGCATGAAAATGACGCCGGCAGACCCGGGAGCGGAAAGCGCGGCTTCTTCCGAGAGAATTTCATGGACCGAACGGCCGGTTTCCCTTGCCGCCCGGGTTTCTTCCTGCGTCATGACGGTTCGGAACCAGTCGTAGGCGCCGCAGCAGTACTGCATCGTGGCGTTCGGTGCATAGCATCCGGGAACGGCGTGCGCCCAGGTGACGCTCCGCTGATCGGGATCGAAATACGGCGCTTCTTTGGTGCAGGAGGCCCAGGCGGAAGTGCCGAGGCAGAGGTAGCCGGTACCCGGGGAGACGGATCCCGCCCCGATATTGGCGGCAATTCCGTCCCCGGCGCCCATTACGACAAGGGTATCAGGAGAGAGGCCGGATGCTTCGGCGGCTTCTGGCAGAATGGTCCCGACAACAGAAGCGGAAGGGATGATTTCCGGGAGCTTGTCAGCGGACACTTCTGCTGCGTCCAGGATTTTCTCAGACCATCGAAGGGTTCGAATGTCAATCGCATCCATGCCGTTTGCATCCGAAGGATCGGTGACAAAGCGGCCGGTGAGTTTCATCACAAGGAAGTCCTTGGCATTCAGAAAAGCGCGGGCTTTCTCATAGATTTCCGGTTCGTTCCGCCTGATCCACAGGACTTTCTGAATCCCGTAGCTTGGGCTGTTCCGATGGCCGGCGATCTGATAAAAGTCCTGATCGGAAAGTCTGCTCCGGATCTCTTCCACCTCTTTTTGGGCGCGCTGGTCTGCCCAGATCAGGGAATTCCGAAGCGCTTCTCCCTGCCCGTCAACCGCAAGCGCACCCATCATCTGGCCGCTGAAGGAAACTGCTGCAATCTGAGACGGATCAACCCCGCTTTCCCGAAGAAGTTTCCTGGTGGAACTGCAGAAAGCACGCCACCAGTCCCGGGCATCCTGTTCGGCGATATCGCCTTCCTGAATGAGCGGATATTCGGAAAGTGCGGAAGAGATGCGCTTCCCGTCTTCGGAAAACAGCGTCGCCTTGTCCCCGGAGGTTCCGATATCATGTGCAAGCAAATATCTCATAAAGCTTCCCCTCATTCTTCCGTTTCTTTTCGCTCACGAAGAAGTCCTTCTGCTTCCGGAAACTCCCGGACAATGGTGATACCGGAGGAGGTTCCGATCCGTTCCGCGCCGGCTTCGATCATCGCCCGGGCAGATTCCCAGGAGCGGATGCCGCCTGCGGCCTTTACTTTCACGAGGCCCCCAACCGTTTCCTTCATCAGCCGAACGTCTTCAACGGTCGCCCCGCCTGTCCCGAACCCGGTGCTGGTTTTGATGAAGTCCGGCCGGATTTCCCGGGCAATCAGGGCGGCTCTTCGAATTTCATCCTTCGTCAGATAGCAGTTCTCGAAAATCACCTTGCAGATCACGCCATGCTGCCGGCAGAGGCCGACGATCTGCCGCATTTCCTCGCGGATATAGTCATCATTTCCCTCTTTCAGCTTCCCGACGTTCAGCACATAGTCAATCTCATCCGCGCCTGCCCGGATCGCAAGGTCTGTCTCCGACACTTTGCAGGCGATGTCCGTCTGGCCTAAGGGGAACGCAATTGCGGCGCCGACATGTACCGGGGTTCCCGCAAGAAGCGACTTGCAGAAGGCAACCGGACTTTCGTTGATCGCCACCATGGCAAAGCCGTATTCCACGGCTTCCGCGCAGAGTTTCCGAAAGTCTTCTTCGGTTGCAAAAGCCTTGAGATTGGTGTGATCGATCATGCCGGCGAGGGTTTTTCTGTCTAATTGATTCATGCGATTCCATCCTTTTGTGATTCTCTGAAAAAGTCTGTATTTCTGCATCTAATCTACCTGAAGGAAGAGAGCTTGTCAAGGCGCATTCCCTCTGAAATGTCTGTTTTGGCATTGCCCCCAAGAAGATAATGTGGTAAACTGGCAGGGATCGACAAACACAGGAGATGACCGTATGAACCTTTTTGACGAACTCTACGTACTCGGGAAATGCCACGCCAGACATACCATCTGGGTTTTCTCGGATCTGCAGCAGGC
>CADCPV010000109.1 GCA_902803345.1 uncultured Eubacteriales bacterium
CGAGCTTATATTTACCGCTGACGACGGAGAAGTAAAGAAAGCCACTGTACACGAGTTCAAGGGCGGCGGCATTATGCAGGGCATGCACAACACCGATGCATCGATTGAATCGTTCGCGCGTTCCTGCTTCGGCTTTGCAGTTGATACGAAGCAGGACCTCTGGTTCGGCGCAAAGGATACGATCAGCAAGACCTATGATCATCATTTCAAGGATATCTTTGCGGAGATCTACGAGAAAGAATACAAAGAGAAATTCGAAGAGCTTGGCATCACCTATATGTACACGCTGATCGATGATGCGGTCGCGCGCGTGATCCGCTCGGAAGGCGGCTTCATCTGGGCCTGCAAGAATTATGACGGCGATGTCATGAGCGATATGGTCGCGACGGCTTTCGGTTCGCTTTCCATGATGACAAGTGTCCTCGTTTCGCCGGAAGGCTTTTACGAATATGAAGCTGCACACGGAACTGTACAGCGTCATTATTACCAGTATCTGCAGGGCGTGGAGCCGGGCACGAATCCGATTGCGACGATATTTGCCTGGTCCGGTGCGCTGAAAAAACGCGGCGAGCTGGACAATATCCCGGAACTTACGGATTTCGGCGTCAAGCTGGAAGAGTCCGTGATGGAGCTCGTGGAATCCGGCGTCATGACAAAAGACCTGGCGCTGATGTCGACGCTTCCGGATATCAAAGTACTGAAAATGAACCCCTTCCTGGATGCGATCCGGGAGAAGCTGGAATCAAAACTACAGTAAAGGAGGACGCAGAGAGAAGCGCGGAAACAGATTTCCGCAGAAACTGCAGGATGTTTCATGGTTACGATCAGGGATCTTGTCATCGGTGAGGGGAAACCCAAGATCTGTGTGACAGTCACAGGAAAAGACGAGAACAGCATTATCAGCGAGGCGCACCGGGCCTTTCTTTCCGCTGCCGAAATCATCGAATGGCGTGCGGATTATTTCGAAGGTGTGCAGGATGATGTGATGCTGATTCGAATGTTGAAAACAATCCGGATGAACATCGGCAGCAAAGCGTTTCTCTTTACTTACCGGACAAAGGAAGAGGGCGGCACAATTCCATTCCGGGATACGGAATACATGCATATCCTGAAGATCGCGATCGACAGCCGCCTGATTGACCTGATTGATATTGAGTGCTGTGTTTCCGAATATATGGCAATGGAAATGATTGCCTATGCACGGCAGAAAAACATTTATATGATCGGTTCCAATCACACTGCCGGCTTCAGTTTAAGCATCGGTGAAATGGAGTACCGTGTCCGCTATATGCAGAAACTCGGTGTGGATATCGCAAGGCTGACGGTCATTCCGCAGCGAAAGCGCGACGCCTACCGCCTGCTCCTCACAACACATGATCTTGCGGAAGACCTGAACTTCCCGATCGCCGTCCTCGGCCTCGGAGAGTACGGCAAATACACGCGCGTCCTTGGCGAGCTGTTCGGTTCCTGCCTGACCTGCGCCGTGCTGGATGCCGGCGACGATCCTTCGGAGATCAGCGTCAGCCGGATGGCATCACTTCTGGACAATCTGCATGACATGTGAAATAGTTCTGTTCCGGAATCTTTGACATCATAATAGCAAAAATACTTCGGAGGTTACCCAATGGAAACAAAGGAAGCACCTAAAAACCCGAATGATCCGTCTTCTGCACCAAAAAAGCGGCGCAGGACCTGGCTCTGGGTACTGGGATGGTGCTTCCTTTTTCCTGTCCCGGTCATCCTGCTTTTGAAGCGTTCGCAAATGAAGACGATCGCGAAGGTCGGTATCATCATCGCGGCCTGGATCGGCTGGATGTGTCTGTTTGCTGCAGTTGTCAATATTGGCAACTCGCGCCAGCAGTCCATGGACAGTTCGGCGGAAACGGTCTCCAATCTTGAGCTTCTGACAGGCCTGTATCCTTCACTCCTGAATATCGAGGATTGTGAAGTTGAAGAAGCTTCTGTTACAGAACCGGAAGACTTCCTGATTCTCCGGCTGAACGAAGACGATGCGCGAATTATCGCAAAAAACATTAATGGTAATCACAGTACCTCGCAGCAGCTGACAGAAGCGGATATTAAAGCGCTGGATCTGATCGTGATCGCTGTAACCGGAAGCTATTCGGCAACCTATGCCCCCTATGTGGACGGCAAAAGGCTCGAAGGAACCGTAACCCTGCACGCGGAAAAAGCTGGTCTGTACTGCTTTGATCCCGGGATGGAAAAAGTATTTGACTATTCGACAGTTTACACAAGAGAATTCCGGCAGCGGGAGGAAAGTATCCAAACGGAATACACACGGCTCTCGAACAGCAAGATCATCAAGGCAGTGGATGAGAAATTTCATCTGAAGCTTGGTCCTTTTGTGAGGTTCGGTGTCTGGTTTACTGCTGATCTCGGTTTTTTACTTTTCGTCGGCCTCGGGGTTGCGGCAGGTTTCTTCTTTCTCATCCGCGGTTCCTGGCGCAGCGGACTTGAAAAGCGTCGGGCAGCAGAACAGAAACAGCAGCAAAAATAACGGGGCAGAATCCGATGCCTGAATACGGCGGATATCTGCCCGGAAAGGTATATGATACAATGAAAGTTTACGAGCTTCACCCCGTGGCTTTCCTCTGGAAGACGACAATGCAGGTCCCGGAAAGTACTTTTCAATATGCAGATGGCCTGAAGGCTGCCGGGGTTCCCTACGAAGTGCATGTGTTTACGGAGCACTCTGTTGTGACCGGCACCATGGACGGCTACACCTGTGCGAAAAACACCAAGCTGTGGGTTACGCTGGCCCTGAACTGGCTTCGCGAACTCTTCGGCATAGAAGACCAGCCATTTAAGGCTTAGTCCCTCCTCAGATGTACCTTGTCCCTGGCACTTCTTCGTTTTTCATCCTCCTGGGCAGCGTAATGTTTCCGCGTCGTGTTGACATCTGAGTGGCCCAGGACATCCGCAACGAGGTAAATGTCGCCGGTTTCGCGGTACAGGCTGGTGCCATAAGTGCTGCGAAGCTTGTGCGGCGTAATGTTCTTGCTGGTCGTGACGGTTCGAGTGTATTTTTTCACGAGGTTTTCCACACTTCGGACATTGATCCGCTTTTTCTGGGAGGAGAGGAAAAAGGCATTTTCATGGCCGTCGCAGGGTGTGATCGTTTTTCGCTCTGCAAGATAGGCTAAAAGCGCTTCCTCCACCTCATCGCCGAAATAAACAACCGATTCCTTCCCGCCTTTCCGGTAGATCGAAATGCCGGAATTCTTGAAATCCACATCCGACAGGTTCAGGCCGACGCATTCCGAAACGCGGATTCCGGTGCCTAAAAGAAGCGTCATAATTGCAAGGTCCCGGACCTTTGTCTTTTCATGGAAATCCTGCTGTTTTTTCGTGAGCTGCTGACCGGATTCCACGTGATCCAGAAGATCAACGACTTCATCCGCATCGAGGCGGATGATATTTTTCTCGTGAAGTTTCGGCATAGCGACAAGTTCAACCGGATTGTAGGTAATAGCTTCGCGCATGTAGAAATATTTGTAGAAGGAACGGAGCGAGGCAAGTTTTCTCTTGATTGCCGTGAGTCCGTTGGAATTCTCCATGCCGGATTTTGCAGAATAGATCTTCACATAATCCAG